>NZ_JBNAGB010000028.1:0-61247 GCF_049800975.1 Sagittula sp. S175 | reverse complement strand
AACCGATCAGACGCAACAAGCTCTCGACGAACCCGGTCGTCTGCCGGAGCGCCATGCCGAACATGCCCGGGGCTCCGCCCGTTCAGGGCTGAATTGATCCCCCGGATCAATTCCGGGACGCCCTTCACCCTTCATCGTCAGGCATGTCTGGATGGCAGTGTCGCTGTAGGTCTGTTGTCGGCCGCGTTTGCCGGTCGGCGCAGCATCCCAGATCATCTCGGGATCGAACCAGATTGTCAGCGAGCCTCGACGCTTGAGCGCTTCATTATAGGCTGGCCAGTTCCTAGTCTTGTAGGTCGGGGGTGTGGGTCTGCTCATGTCGTCCAGCTACCACGCTGGATTCACGACATGAATCCCTCACAGGATTTGTGCAACAGAGCCTTCGTGAGTGAATCGTGAATTCGGAATCCATCACACGTTTTCGTTGACAATAATTGCACGATGAAAAATGCTTGCCAGCGGGACATTCGAAAAGGTGTGGGTGACGTGTTTGGTGCATTATCCAAATGCAATTGGGTGAAGTTTGCTGCGTCAGCCTTTGTTCTTGTCGGGGCATGCGATTCCGGTGGAATTGAGTGGATGCAGTCGGTTTCGATAAGGGTTGAAACCGAAAAAGGCACGTATTCTCAGGATAATTTGATCCGGGTTCGCTGGGTGAAGGTGTCGCGCGGTCTAGCCAGCGTGAATGGCCAGTCCTGGGAGGCGCGGATCATTGGCAATGCCCCATACGTTGTGTTGCCCGGAGGAGCCGTCATCGTCGCGACCCTGGAGGGAGAAGACAAGTTTGGCTTGTCACGCCTGCTGGTCGATCTGTTGCGGCCGGATCAGGATGTCGCCGCAGTCCCCCCGCGCGAAGAGGTTGTTGCCAAGGTTGCTCAGGCCTCGGACCTTTTCGCCGAAGTCACGTCACCGCGCCACGCTTTCCCGGCGATACTTGGTTTCGAGGATTCGATGCGGCCTGACAGCGCGTTCCTTGTCTCGCCGCGTGATCCCGCGACTCGACGTCTGGGTGTCCGCAAGGTGTCCGTCACCGTCCGGAAAGCCGCCGATGGAGTCCCCGGCATAGGTGTCACAAAGGAATTGCCCTGGCTGGAAGGGGCGACTGTGCCCGTGGTGTCCGCCCGGGATGAAGACGGAAAGATCAGGAAATACGGAGTGAAGTCGTTTATTGGGGAGTAACGAAATGCCTTTGTCTAGAACTGACTACGCACTTTTTTCAATACATTCCTACGAAGCCGTTGCCAACCAGTCGGGTTTTTTCAATGGCGCGGAGATCCTGGATACGGCGGTCAATGCAACGGATGGTTTCTTTGCCGTCGCATATCGGGTCGCGGACGAGGTCGTCATTGCCTATGAAGGCACCAATTTTCCTGCCAGTTTGTCGTTGGCTGATATCGGTGCCGGGCTTCAGGACGCGTTTTATGGCTGGAGCGGCGGGGCAGGGGTTTGGCAATCCAGCCAATCCCGGCAAGCAGTTGAATTCTATAACGCTATTTACGACCGCATTCATGGCGCCGCCTCCGATCTTCCGTCCAACCTGAGTATCACGACGACCGGGCATTCGCTGGGAGGGGGGCTTGCCGGTCTCGTGGCCTCGCTGAAAGGGACCAAGGCGGTCATCTTCGACAACATGCCGTTCGAATTGGCCGCCGGGCTGGCAGCCGCCGCTGGCGATGTCGTGCAGGCGATACGCGGCCTCGGGATGACCGTCGCGGAATTCGTGGATACGGCGGGCGACGCGCTGAAGGAGCAGGTGAACCAGGCGCTGGCGATCAGCTATCTGGCCAATCCGCTCTCGGCGATCACGACGAACGTCGGGTTGACGATCTACGTCGACGGCGTGCTGGAACCGATCACGAAAGCCGTTCTCGAAGACGTCGAGGCCTATCTGGTTGCCGATGCCCAGACACGGGCGGGTGCAGACATCACGGGTAATGCGATCACGGGCGAAGTGCTTGAATACCTGCGCCATTTCCAAGAGACCGGGGTCACGCCGTTCGATTTCTATTTCGGCGGTACGGAGCGGGACGAGTTTTCCTTTTGGGCGGACCTTTCGCCTTTGCGCGGCATCATTTCCGCGCTTGGCGCGGTTGGGGAAACCGTCGCGCGGCATTCGATGGATCACCTTCTGGCACATATCTACCTTGCGTCGCGCGGTGACCTCGACAAGGCGGACGTGGCCTTTATCGGCGGGGATCTGACCGCATCGCTGTTCAACGATGACATGGCGGCGGCGGCCGGGTTCGACGGCGCCGCCGCCATGTACCGCGCCTTGTCACAGACGGCGGCGGTGGAACCGGGCGCGCCTTTCGGGACGCAGGGTCTGGCAGCCATGTTCAGCGATGCTGCGGACGCCGGCGCGACGATCGACGAGACGGAGTACAATTTCAACCTCGGCCTCGCCAACAGCGATTTTGTTGTCCGGGGCGCACTGGCGGAAGCCATCGTTGTCTTCGCGGCCTCCCTTGCGCGCAGTGGCAAGACGGAAGCGATCCTCGGGCAGGGGTTCCTTCGGGCGAACTATGGCGAGATGCTCACGGTAGATTACTCGCGCGCGCTTTGGGCCGATGCAGGGTTTACCGGAACCGAGTTGCCGGGGCGAGCTGACGTGATTGATCGCTTCGATTACGACGATTATTTCGTCGTTCTCCCGTGGGCGGATGCGGTCGAGCTTGCGATGCAGTTCACATGGGGCGCGACGAGCACCGATGGTTTCGAGCGGCTGCATTATCTGCGAGTGGACGACGGGCGCAGTGCCGGGATCACGGTCGATCTAGACATGATCGACGATTCCTATGGCCTGTCGGGCGGCGGCGCGATTGCCTCTGCTTCGGGGTCCGGCGACGTGATGCTGGCGACGGATTTCAACGACAGGATCACCGGCTCTCAGCGCAACGAACTGATCGACCTTGGGGATGGCAACGATACGGTCGATGGTGCGGAAGGCAACGACATCATCGTCCGGAACGGCGCCACGAACTACGTTGACGGCGGTGATGGCAATGACATTCTCGTCTATTACCAGAACCGGTCCGGGCTGTTCTTCGACAACTACCGGATCAGTGACCTCGATGACGGGTCCGGGTACGATTACATCATCGAAGAGATCAACATCTTCGGAACACCCAACGGAACGGTGGATTATGTCCGCAACGTGGAATGGGTTCAGTTCGACGCCGAGCGCCTTGCGCTGGCGCCCAGCTCGGACCGCATTTCGCTGATTTCCGGGCTTGGCGGGGCCGCCGGGTTCGGCGCAAATGAACTGGCGCGCAACGATGACGGATCGACGGGCGAGATCGACATCACCTCGATCTTCGAGGACGGCATCAACTTCTTCGGGCGCGAATTCACCAGCTTGTGGGTGAACAACAATGGCAGCGTCACCTTCAACGGTGCGCGGAGGACCTTTACGCCGACGGTCATCACCGACAACAACGACAATCCCGAGATCACGCCTTTCTTTGCCGATGTGGACACGAATGGTGGGGCCACGGTCGAATCCCATGGCGGCAATTCGACGGGCTCCAACCTTGTATACTATGCTTTCGACACGGTGAATGACCGGTTTGTCGTGACGTGGGATGATGTGGGCTACTACAACAGCCACACCGATCTGACCAATGCCTTCCAGTTGATCCTTTCGGATCGGGGGGGCGGCAACTTTGATATCGAATTCCGCTACGAGAACATCGAATGGACGACTGGCGACGCCAGCGACGGCGTCGGCGGGCTGGGCGGCACACCGGCGCGGGCGGGCTACACCGCCAGCACGGGAGACCCGGCGGCCTATTTCGAGTTGCCAGCTTCGGGCAATCAGGATGCGCTGCTGATGCTGGACGATGTGGAGGGCAACACCGGCCAGATCGGGCGTTGGTTTTTTCGGGTGCGGTCCGGGGATATCGTATCGGCGGACATTCCGCCCTTGCCTGCGGCCGGGTCGACCGGATGGACCTCCGGCGACCCACACCTGCTGACGCTCGATGGTGTGCCTTACGATTTCCACGCGGCGGGTGAATACGTGCTGCTGCGGGCCACAGACGGGTCCCCGTTCGAGATCCAGTCCCGGATGACCCCGCTCGGAGATTCGGTCAGCGTCAACTCCGCGGTGGCCGTCCGCGCGGCCAACGGGTCTGCCATCATGGTTGCCGCGGGGACTGGTCCGGCGGTGTCGATCGACGGGGTTGCCGTGGATCTGGAGAACTATGGATTTGTCGATGTGGGCATTGATCGGATTTACCGGGAGGACACCACCTACACCATCGTGTTTGCCGGGGATGACGAGCTGGTGAACGCCGGTGACAGCCGCGTCGTGGTGGATGTCCATCCGGAACGTGTCGATCTTGATATCCGCCTGAATACGGCCCTGGCCGGGCTGCTGGAAGGCTTGTTGGGGGATGGGGATGGCGATGCGTCCAACGACGTCGCATTGGCTGACGGGACCGTTCTGGACCGGCCGCTGTCCTATGACGACCTCTATGGCCAGTATCGCGAGGATTGGCGGGTCACCACGACCGATCAGAGCCTGTTTTCCTACGGCGAGGGCGAAAGCCTGGAGGGGTTCTATCTGCCCGACTATCCCGGGCGCATCCTGGCCATCGAGGATTTCCCGGCGGAAGACGTCGCCGCAGCCGAAGCGCTGGCGGGCGATGCAGGGCTTTCCCCGGGCAGCGTGAACTTCCGGAACGCGGTACTGGATTACCTGCTGACGGGCGACACGTCTTTCGTCGATGCCGCGCTTGACGTGACGGCGGTGGAAAACTCGGCAGCGCCGGGGGTGGCTGATCGTGTCGATCAGTCTCTGGAGGGAGATGACGGGGACAACGTGATCACCGGGGCGTCGGGCGATGACGTCCTGCGAGGCTATGCGGGCAACGACGATTTGTCCGGGCAGATCGGTGATGACGATATCCTCGATGGTCTTGGCGACAATGTGCTGCGGGGCGGCGGTGGCGCCGATCGGCTGGTCGCCTTGTCCGGTGCCAACCGGATCTCCGGGGACTCGGGCCGTGATTTCCTGCTGGGCGGGTTCCAGGCGGACACCCTGGAGGGTGGCGACGGCAATGACGTGCTTCGTGGCGATTCAACCGGGCTTGTCCTTGGCGGGTCCGACCGGTTGATCGGCGGTGCGGGTGACGATCTGCTGATGGGCGGACGCGGCGTGGATACATTCGTCTTTGGCGTCTCGGCGGGCCAGGACGTGATCGGACAATTCGAAACCGAGGATGTCATTTTCGACGTGCTCACGGGCTATTCCGCCGTGGCGACCGGTGCGGATTTCCAATCCGGAATCGACAGGATCGAGCTGGCGGGATTTGCGGGCGTAAACGCCGGAAATGTCATGAGCTTCATCTCTGACGCGACCGACGGAGCGATGTTCGATACCGAAGGCACCCGCATCACCTTTTTCGGGTTGGCTGCGACGGCACTGAGTGCAGACGACTTCGTGTTTCTTTGAGTGGGGGATTTGATGATGACAAGGATTTCTACGGTAGCGGTGGCGTTGTCCTGTGTCGCGCTTGTGGCGGGATGCGGCGGAGGCGGCAGCAGCGGCGGCGCGGTGGGCAGCACGGCGACGTCGGGCGGTACGGTAACCACACCGGTCAGCAGCCCGACTCCGGGCACGCCGCCAGCCACGGCCACCTACCAGACCCTGAGCAGCACGGCAGTGGCCACCAGCACACTGGAGGGCGTGGCCTTCCGGTCGGACGGGACAACGACAGGCACCGACATTGTATCGACGCCCGGCACTTTGGCGCATGCGTCGGGACGGACGGAGCTCTCCGTGGGCAGCTACCAGTTCGTCGATCCGGACGGAGTGGATTCGAACGGTCGCCTGAGCAATGGCAGTTCGACCCTACAGCAGGTCGCGACGGCGGGCACGTATGAATACGTGGCGGTGTACGATCATTCCTATGTGGACAACGGCACGGCCTACGACACCGTCGGCGTCTTGGGCGTTGCCACCAGGGCGGCGGACATGCCTACGGCTGGAGGCACCGCTCAGGCGACCTACACGGGAGACGCCGCGGCGCTGGTGGTGACCGGCTCGGATCAATACGAGATGACCGGCGGTGTCAGCAACGTATCCGCGAATTTCGGTAGTGGTACGGTAGATGTGACCATGAATGGCTTTGGTGCGACGCGACACACCGGAGCGGGGTCTGCTGTCGCGCCGATCGACACCATTTCGGTCACTGGCATGACGATCGCGGGCAACGAATTTTCCGGTGGCACAGTGACCACAAGCAATGGCGGTGCGGGTGTTGCGATTACCGGGGCCGGGACGACCTCGGCCGCGCAGGGGAATTTCTACGGCTACGACGCGGCCATTGCCGCTCCGGACGAAGTGGGCGGTGCGGTCCTGCAGCGTGGCAGCTCGGGCTTGGTTTACGGGGGCTTTGTTGCGGATTGACCCGGCGTCCCGCAGCAGGGTGAGAGCCTTGCGGCAGCTCGCGGGACAGGTGGTGATCGGCGGATTGGTCGGGGTGGCGTTTATGGTTGTCGCCACCCGGGCCATCGCGCAGGACGCGGTTGAGGCCGACGCCCAGACGCAGATGTCCCGCCTTATCAGTCTGGGTCAGATCGAGGCCGCGCGGGCCGTTCTGGATTCGCAATCCCCGGACCGCGCGGAGCGGCTTTTCTTCGATGCGCGTGTCCTGAAGGCGCAAAACCGTCTGCCAGAGGCCATTGCCACCTTTCGGCAGGTGTTGCTGGCCGATCCCGACCATCTGAACGCGCGCCGAGAGCTGGCGCACAGCCTGTTGCTTGACAGGCAGTTCGCGGCGTCGCGCCACCAGTTCCGCACGCTTATGGACATTGATGGCAACACGGCCATGAAGGACGGCTATCGTCGGTTCCTGGACACCATCGACCGTGAACGGCCTTTCGGACTGAGTGGGTGGGTGGCGCTTTTGCCCTCCACGAATATCAATCGCGGAACCACGGAAACGACCTTCGATGTGGCGCTTGGCCGGTTCATCATTTCTTCGGAGTCGCGGGCGACATCGGGCACCGGGGTTGAACTGGGCATGGCGGGTTTTGCACGACACGCGGTCGGCGGCGGCGCGCGCGTGTCGCTGGACTGGTCGCTGGCGGGAAGGCGCTACAGGAAAACTGCCTTCGATTCGACGTCCGGGACGCTTGGGCTGTCCCTTGGGCGCGCCGATGCCGGAGGGGCATGGGTCGCGGGGGTCACGTTGCGGAAAACCGCGCGGGCAGATGACAGCGGGCACCGTGCGGTGGGTCTGCGTTTCGGAGCCTATCACAATGTCACGCCGGACATGAGGATCGGACTGGTTGCTTTGCACGAGAGCCGGTCTTTCCCGGAGCGGGCCTATCAGGACGGGACATTCGATCAGGTTCATCTCAATTGGGACAAATGGCTGCGTCCGAGCCTGGCAATCCATGCGTCCGTTGCGTTGGAGCGGGAGACACCGCAGGCGCGTCACCTGCGCTACGATGGCGGCTTCCTGTCGTTCGGGGCGACGCGCAGCTTCGAAGGTGGTCTGAGCGCCCGGATCGAGTCCCGCTTCGGGCTTCGTGATTTTGTCGGAGATTATCCATTGATGACCGACCCGCGCCGGGACAGGTATTCGGCGGTGAGCATCAGCGTCCAGCACAACCGCTTTGAGGTTCGGGGGTTTGCTCCGCGCCTGAGCTGTACGCATACCCGCAACAGGTCGAACATATCGTTCAACGACTATGTCGCCACGGAGTGTGCGGCAGCGCTGTCGCGGAGTTTCTGAATGGAGAGAGTCACGGTGGCGCGATTTTTGTCCCGCGGGTAATCTGCGGACCGAGGGCAGGCAATCCTGAAAGAGTTGGAAACTGAGAGACTTGGAGCGGGTAGCGGGAATCGAACCCGCGCGTTCAGCTTGGGAAGCTGACAGGCTACCATTACATCATACCCGCCGCTCAGGCCACTGATCTATGACGAAGTCCGACCGGGGTCAATCGGTGTTTGCAGGGGAACGTGAGATGGATCTGAAGTTTACGCTCGATGGTGTTCGGAGCCGGTTCCTCGGCTGAGGCAGAAGGTACGGGCGACCAGATCACACGGATGCTACGCTGCCGGGGCCCTTGGACCAGACAAGTGGCCTGACCGAACCGCCGCGATGCTGGGTGGGAGGTGGTGCGCCATCATCTGACGCACCTGTTTCATGCCCCGGAGGTCAGCCCCCTGATGTCATCCCTTGCGGCGGCGTCTGCGGCCGCCATCGTCGCCGCCCCCTGTGGCCGCGTTGAAGCTGACGTCGGGGAGGGTGACATGGGTCAGGAGGTTCGGGAACGGGTCCGTGGCGTGGGGAATCGCGTTGGCGTTGACGAAGTGTTCCTGGAACTTCGGCTCGATGGCGGTTTCGACCTTGGTGATCTGTTTCACCATGGTCTCGATCTCGCGCCGGGCGGCGAGCGAGCACAGCGCGATGCGCGCGCCGTGGCCTGCGGCGTTGCCTGCCGAGGTCACGTTTTCCAGCGGCACGTCGGGGATCATGCCCAACACCACGGCGTGCAGCGGCGAGATATGCGCGCCGAAGGCCCCGGCCAGCGTGACATGGTTGATGGTGTCGACGCCGCGGGCATCCATCAGCAGGCGCGCCCCGGCATAAAGCGCGGATTTCGCCAGTTGGATGGCGCGGATGTCGCCCTGTGTCACGGTGATGCGCGGGCCGCCCTCGGCGGTGCCGTCGTGGATCAGGTATTCATGCGTGCGGCCGGTGGACAGGCAGCGGTCTGTCCCGGTCTGCTCGGCCGAGCCGATCAGGCCCTTGGGGTCGAGAAGGCCCGCGAGGCGCATCTCGGCCACGGCCTCGATGATGCCGGAGCCACAGATGCCGGTGATGCCGGTCTGTGCCGTCTTGGCGGCAAAGTCCGGGTCGTCGGACCAGAGGTCGCAGCCGATGACGCGGAAGCGCGGCTCCTTGGTGGCGGGGTCGATGCGGATGGCCTCGATCGCGCCGGGGGCGGCGCGCTGGCCTGACGAGATCTGCGCGCCCTCGAAGGCGGGACCGGTGGGGGAGGAACAGGCCAGCACGCGCTGGGTATCGCCGAGGAGGATCTCGGCGTTGGTGCCCACGTCGACGACGAGGGTCAGTTCCTCGGCCTTGCCCGGTTGCTCGGCCAGCGCCACGGCGGCGGCGTCGGCGCCCACGTGGCCCGCGATGCAGGGCAGCACGTAGATCTGCGCCGCAGGGGGCAGGGTGGTCAGGGACAGGTCGCGCGCGGTCAGGTTCAGCGCATCCGAGGTGGTCAGCGCAAAGGGGGCTTGGCCCAGCTCGACCGGGTCGATGCCCAGCAGCAGGTGGTGCATCACCGGGTTGCAGACAAAGACAGTCTCGAGGATCAGGCTGGCGTCGATCTGCGCCTCTTCGGCCAGGTTTGCCGCCAGAGTGTCGATGGCCTCGCGGACGGCGCGGGTCATCTCAACTTCGCCGCCGGGGTTCATCATGGCGTAGGAGACGCGGGACATGAGGTCCTCGCCGAAGCGGATCTGCGGGTTCATGATGCCCGCGGATGCGCGCACCGCGCCGGTGTCGAGGTCGGTGAGATGCGCCGCGATGGTGGTGGAGCCGAGGTCGATGGCGAGGCCGAAGAAGCCGCTCTCGTGCAGGCCGGGCCAGAGGGCGACGATCTGCGGCACGGCGTCAGAGGCGGTGCGGTGCAGGGCGACGGTGATCTTCCAAGCGCCTTTGCGCAGGACCTTTTGCAGGGTCGGCAGCAGGGCGGGCGAGAGGGTGACCTGCGGGATATCCCACTGCCCGGCCAGCGCGGCGGCAAGGCGTTGCAGGTCGCCGGTGGGGTCGTGCATGTCCGGCTCGGCCACCTCGACGTAATACAGGCGGGTGGCGGGGTCCATGGTGATGGGCTTGTCCGAGGCGGCCTTGCGCACCACCTGGCGGTGCACCTGGCTTTCGGGCGGCACGTCGATCACCACGTCGGACTGAACGGTGGCCTGGCACCCCAGACGGCGGCCCGGTTTAAGCCCGCGAATGCGGTCGTAGCGGTCCTCGACGGCGTTACGCTCGCCCACGGCACCATCGGCCACGGTGACGCCATGCTTGGGGAAGTCGCCGTAGGAGGGCTGAACCTGGCACTTGGAACAGATGCCGCGCCCGCCACAGACCGAATCGAGGTCGACCCCAAGTTGGCGCGCCGCCGTCAGCACGGGGGTGCCCACGGGGAAACGGCCACGTTTGCCGGAGGGAGTAAAGATGACGAGCGGGTCTTGCGACATTGGGGGACTCCTGAACGCGTTGAGGCGGACCATAGCGTCTGCGGCGGCGAGGAAAAGGCGGGAACGCGGCATGAAGCGACGGGAACGCGGCATGGCCCTGCCAAGGCAATGTCCCGACAGGGCCATGAAATCGCGCCAAACCGGTGCCAGAGCGAGGAAAACGGTTCAGAAGGATCCCGAGACGATGAGCGATATGGACGCAAACGCGCCGCTACAGGCGGATTGGAAATTCGGTATGTTCCGGATCGTGGCATTCATCGAAGGGATCACGACCCTGGCGCTCTTTCTGATCGCCATGCCGATTAAATACGCCCTTGGCGATCCGCTGTGGGTATCCGTTGTCGGGCCGATCCACGGCTATGCCTTCGTGGCCTACGTGATGATGGTGCCGCTGGCGCTCTCGGGGCGCGGCTGGACGGGGCGGGACATCGCGCGCGTGTTCCTTGCGGCACTCATCCCCTTCGGAACCTTCGCAAACGACCCGTGGCTCAAGCGCCGACACGCAGATCAGGTCTGACGCGAGGCCCGCAACCCCGGACCCAACGTCCCCCTTTTCCCTTCATCTTGATAAAAATACCGCGGAGGTTCGGAGGCAGAGCCTCCGGAGCGGCCCTTGGCCGCTTTGCGCGCGGCCCGCAGGGCCGCGCGCGGGTCGTTTTGGCGACGCCAAAACGAAACCCCTCACGACTGTTCCAGCCAGCGCAAAATCTCTCCGCGATTGCCGTCGAGGTCCGGCGCCGGACCGCGCGAGGTCGGATCGGGGGCGTCGGTCATCTTGATCGGGTTGCCGGCAGCCTTGTAGGCCTGCCGTCCGTTTTTATCGAGGATGTCCACCACCATGTTCCGGGCGAGGATCTGCGGGTCCTTCAGCACCTGGTCGATGCTCTGGATCGGGCCGGTGGGGATGCCGGCGGCAGTCAGCTTGGCGATCCAATGGGCGCAGGTGCCATCCAGCGTGACGGCCTCGATCAGGCGTTTCAGCAGGCGGGCGTTCTTGCAGCGCTCGGGGTTGGTGGCAAAGCGCGGATCGTCGGACAGCGGCAGGTTCAGGCAGATGCAGAGCTTCTCGAACAGCTTGTCGTTGCCCGCCGCGATCACGAACAGCCCGTCCGAGGCGTGGAAGGTCTCGAAGGGGGTGATCGAGGGATGGCGTGCGCCAGACGGTCCGGGGGCCTTGCCCGTCACCGTGGTCAGCGCCACGGCGTGTTCCAGCACGGCGAGGATACTGTCCAGCATGGCCACGTCGATCTTGCGCCCTTTGCCGGTGCGGTCGCGGTCCAGCAGGGCGGCGAGGATGCCTTCGGTCAGGAACATGCCCGCGATGATGTCACCGATGGAGGCGCCGACGCGCACCGGTTCGCGGTCCTTCTCGCCGGTGATCGACATGACCCCGCCGCGCGCCTGCACGACCATGTCATAGGCGGGGCGCTTCGAATCCGGGCCGGTGTGGCCAAAGCCCGAGACCGCGCCGTAAACAAGGCGGGGAAAGCGCGCATGCAGGTCTTCCCAACCGTAGCCGAGCCGTTCCATGACGCCCGGGCGGTAGTTTTCCACCACCACGTCGGCGCGTTCCAGCAGCCGCTCGAAGATGGCGCGGTCGCCGTCTTCCTTCAGGTTGAGCGCGATGGATTTCTTGCCGTGGTTGATGGCGGCGAAATAGGCGGATTTGCCATCCTTGAACGGCGGAAAGGCGCGGGTGTCGTCGCCGGTCTTTGGCGGCTCGATCTTGATGACTGTGGCGCCGAGGTCCGAAAGCGTCATGGTGCAGAATGGCCCGGCCAGCACGTGGGTGAGGTCGAGGATTGTATAACCTTTCAGGGGGGCGGTCATCGGGGCGGCTCCTTCGGCTCTTGCTGCTCTGCAACCAGAAGACCGTGACAGGCGTGTGACGGCAAGTGCAAACGGCAGGGGTGCGCTGCGTTGCGGCGAAGTGTGGCCGACGCAGGCGGTGCCTGGCAGAACAGGGCGCATAAGGACCATCTTTACCGGACCCGATGCAGGCTGCGGGCAGTGCTGCAACCAGAAAGGGCATGGCATGACAATATCCTCGATCTCCGGCGCGGGCATGATGGCGGGCAACCGAAGCACTCCGGTGACGTCGACGCCGAACAGGCTCGATTCCGATTTCATCGCGGCTTTCGATGCCTCGGAAGCCCTGAAAGGACTGGATACCGATGGCGATGGCACGGTCAGCGAGGCGGAGTTCGCCTTTTACCAGGCACAGAAGGCCGCGCGGGGCCAATATGTGCCCGGAGAGGGGCCCGCGTCGCGCAGCACGGAAACGGTGCAAGTACAGGTGGCGCGGCAGACGGTTGACGTGCTTTTGAAACGCATATGACCGGGCGCGGGCAGGGCGGCGCGAATAACGGCTTTCCATTCCCGGCCATGCGTGAGAAAGGGACGTGCCAACCGATCCCTCTGCACAGGAGTGCCCTCCATGGAGATTCGCGAGGCCCTGACCTTCGATGACGTCCTGCTTGTTCCCGCTGCATCCAGCGTCTTGCCGTCCACGGCAGACACCCGGACGCGGGTGACGAAATCCATCTCGCTGAACATTCCGCTGCTGTCCTCGGCGATGGACACGGTGACCGAGAGCCGCATGGCGATCACCATGGCGCAGGCGGGCGGCATGGGCGTGATCCACAAGAACCTGACCGTCGAGGAGCAGGCGCGCGAAGTGCGCCGGGTGAAGCGGTTCGAATCCGGGATCGTCTACAACCCGGTGACGCTGACGGCGGATCAGACGCTGGCGGATGCCAAGGCGCTGACCGAGCGGTATGGCTTCAGCGGCTTCCCGGTGGTGGACGAGAACCGCAAGGTCGTGGGGATCGTGACCAACCGCGACATGCGCTTTGCCCAGCGGGACGACACGCCGGTGCGGGTGATGATGACGTCGGAGAACCTTGCGATCCTGACCGAACCTGCGGACCGCGAGGAGGCGATCAGCCTGATGCGCGCGCGCCGGATCGAGAAGTTGCTGGTGACGGACAAGGCGGGCAAGCTGACCGGCCTGCTGACGCTGAAGGACACCGAGAAGGCCGTGCTGAACCCCACCGCCTGCAAGGACCAGCTGGGCCGCCTGCGGGTGGCGGCGGCGACGGGCGTGGGCGATGCGGGCTTTGAGCGTTCGGCGGCCTTGGTCGAGGCCGGGGTGGACATCCTCGTGGTCGACACGGCGCATGGCCATTCCGCCGGTGTCTTGCAGGCGGTGACGCGGGCCAAGGCGCTGTCGAACGAGATCCAGATCATCGCGGGCAACGTGGCGACGGGCGACGCCACCAAGGCGCTGATCGACGCGGGCGCCGATGCGGTAAAGGTTGGCATCGGGCCGGGCTCGATCTGCACGACGCGCATGGTCGCGGGCGTTGGGGTGCCGCAGCTGACGGCGATCATGGATTGCGCCCGTGCGGCGGGCGATGTGCCGATCATCGCGGACGGCGGTATCAAGTTCTCGGGCGACTTCGCCAAGGCCATCGCGGCGGGGGCGTCCTGCGCCATGGTCGGCTCGATGATCGCGGGCACGGATGAATCCCCGGGCGAGGTGATCCTGTACCAGGGCCGCTCGTTCAAGGCCTATCGCGGCATGGGCTCGCTGGGCGCCATGGCGCGCGGCTCGGCGGATCGCTATTTCCAGAAGGACGCGGCCTCGGACAAGCTGGTGCCCGAGGGCATCGAGGGGCAGGTGCCCTACAAGGGTCCGGCGGGCACGGTGGTGCATCAGCTGGTCGGCGGTCTGCGCGCGGCCATGGGCTATACCGGCAACGCGACGGTCGAAGAGATGCGCAGGAATTGCACCTTCGTGAAGATTACCGGAGCGGGCCTGTCGGAAAGCCACGTGCACGACGTGCAGATCACCCGCGAAAGCCCGAACTACCGGATCGGGTAACGCCCGACGCACGGCATTGAGCCGGGTCCTGCCATGGCGCGGGGCCCGGCTTTTTCTTTGGCTGTGGCCGGGCGGGCTGTACCGGGGCCGAGGCCCAAGCTATTGATCCCGATAAGGGGACTGCAAAGGAGAGGCGTGGCCCATGACGGAGGGTGTGGATCGTTACAGCATCGGCGGGGTGGAGGTCATCTGCCTGACTGACGGCGGGACGGTGTTCGGCGAGGAGGTCTTTGCCACGCTGGACGCCGACGCGCGGGCTGCGCGGCTGGACAAGGCAGGGCTGGACGGGATCCGGTCCGAGTTCAACGCCTATGTGTTGCGTCACGCCGGCGGGATCGACCTCGTGGATACGGGCTGCGGCGCGCATTTCGGGGCAAAGGCCGGGCATCTGGCAAGTCTGCTGGCGCACCTCGGGATCGCCGAGGGCGACGTCGGTCGTGTGATCTACACGCACCTGCACCGCGACCATGTGGGTGGATCGATGCGGGAGGGCGCCCTTGTCTATCCGCGCGCCGAGGTGCTTCTGCACGCGGCCGAGGCGGCGCATTGGACCGAAGGCTTGGGCGCCGAGATGCTGGCGGCCTCGGAACGGGTCACGACGCTGAAGGATGGCGCGGACCTGGGCCATGGGATCGCCCTGTGGCATTTGCCCGGGCATACGCCGGGGCATTGCGGGCTGCGCATCGGCAATCTGGCCCTGGTTGGGGACATCGTGCATTCCGAAGCCCTGCAATTGCCCGAACCGGGGCTGTCGCCGGTGTATGATACGGATGGCGCGCAGGCGGCCACGACCCGGCGGGGCGCCTTGGAGCGGATCGCGCGCGAGGGGCTGGTCTGGTCGGGCTCGCATATGCTGGGGCCGCTGAAATTCGCGCGTCTGGCGGCGGTGGGCGAGGGCTTTGCCCGGGTGACGCTGTGACCCCGGCGGCGCGGGTACAGACCGCGATCGAGATCCTGGATCGCGTGCGCGCGGGAGAGGCGGCCGAGAAGGCGCTGACCTCATGGGCGCGGCGGTCCCGGTTTGCCGGGGCAAAGGACCGGGCGGCCATCCGGGACCATGTCTTTGACGCGCTCCGGATGTGGCGGTCGGCGGCGGCGGCGGGGGGCGGTGAAAGCGGGCGGCTGCGGATGCTGGGCCTGTTGCGCCTTCAGGGCATCGACGCGGACACGCTGTTCACCGGGCAAGGCCACGCCCCCGCGGGTCTGAGCGAGGCCGAGCGTGCCGGTGGGCAGACGCCCGAAGGGGCGGAGGCGCTGGACTTGCCGGACTGGATCGCGGACCGGTTCCGTCAGGATCTGGGCGATGGGGCCGAGCCGGCGGCGCTGGCCTTGCGCGCGCGGGCCCCGGTCTTTGTGCGGGCCAACCTGCTGAAGACCACGCGCGACAAGACACAGGCCCGTCTGGCCGAAGAGGGCGTGACCGCCGTCCCGCATCCGCTGGCCGAGACCGCGCTGGAGATCACCGAAGGCGCGCGGGGCTTGACGCGGACCGGTGCTTTTGAGGCGGGGTGGATCGAGTTGCAGGACGCGGCCAGCCAGGCGGTGGTCGAGATGATACCGCTGGAGGGGGCGCGGCGCATTTTGGATTATTGCGCGGGTGGCGGCGGCAAGACGCTGGCGCTGGCGGCGCGGGCGCCGGGTGCGGCGCTGTTTGCGCATGATGCAGACCCACGCCGCATGTCCGACCTTGGCGAGCGGGCGGCGCGCGCCGAGGCGAAGGTGACGCAGGTTGCAAAGCCGGACGGGGTCTTTGACGTGGTGATGGCGGATGTGCCCTGCAGCGGCAGCGGCGCGTGGCGGCGCGCGCCCGAGGGCAAGTGGCGGCTGACCCCGGAGCGGCTGGATGAACTGACCGCGATCCAGTCGGAAATCCTTGACCGTTGCGCGGGACTGGTGGCTCCTGGAGGGTGTCTGGCCTTTGCGACCTGTTCCGTGCTGGCGGCAGAGAACGAGGATCGCGTCGCTGGTTTCCTTGCGGCGCACCCCGGTTGGCGCCTTGGGACGTCGCGGCGGTTTTTGCCGTCCGATGGCGGCGACGGGTTCTTTGTGGCCTGTTTTCTGTCAGATGCCGATTGATGAAAACAACCCTGAGTGGTATTCAGGTCTTGCGGCTTGAGAACAGTTAACGCCTCTTTAACCCTCCCGGATTGAGATGGAAGCCGAGCGAATCGACGGATTCGGGAGGGCCGGAGGATGGTAGGATCGAGGCAGTTTTGAATAAGCAACAAGGGCTGAGCCCGGTACTGGGTGCCGGGGTTCTGATCGTCCTGGCGGGTGCGGCTCTCTGGGTGTCCTACAGCGCCACGACCCAGCAGGTGCAGGTCGCGGCGCTGGCCGCGACGGGCGCGCTGACGGCGGTTGCGGTGGTGTGGTTGCTGTTGGATCTGGCGCTGGGGCGCAGGCAGGCCTACCGCCTGACGCGGCTGTCCGAGTTCATCGAGTCCGAGCCGGCCTTTTGTTTCGTGTGCAACGAGGCGGGCGAGGTGCTGTATGCCAATGCCGCCGCCCGCGCCCGGTTCCAGCCGGGACAGGCCGAAGCGCTGGCCAATGTCCTGCGCGACATCTTTGCCAGCACCGAGGGCATCCTGTACCGTCTTTTGCAAAAGGCGCTGAGCCAAGGTTCTGCGGTCGAGGATGTCACAAGCCATTCCGAGGGCTTCCGGATCTTCGTCCAGCCGTTCTCGCACGATCTGGTGCTGTGGCGGTTCGAGACCGAGGCGCAGCGCGGCGCGGCCCCCACCCGCGCCGACCTCCCGGTGATGTCGCTGGGGCGCAACGGCGCGGTCCTCTACATGAACCCTGCGGCGCGCGACCTGATCGGCGCGCGGGTGAAACGTCTGGAGGATGTGTTCTCTGACCTGCCGCTGCGGCCCGGTGGCGTGCATCAGCTGCGCGGTGCCGACGGCGACCGGCGGGTGCTGGTCCATGCCACGGACATCGGCGCCGGGCGGATGGAGGTGGTGATCTCTCCGATCGTCGAGGAGATGGAGGAGCCGGATCACGTCGGCAGCTTTGACGGTCTGCCGGTGCCGCTGCTGAAGGTCGCGACGGATGGGATGATCCTGCGCGCCAACCCCGAGGCCCGGCGGATGCTGGACCTTGATGCGGGCGCTCCGGGTCACATCGCCGAGCATATGGAGGGCCTTGGCCGCGCGATCAAGGACTGGCTGCAGGAGGCCGCGGACGGGCGTGGCCTGCATCGGTCGGAGTTCCTGCGCCTGACCCGCGCCGACCGCGAGATCTTTGTCCAGGTGACGCTCAACCGTGTGGTGGAGGACGGCGAGAAGTGCCTGATCGCGGTGCTGAACGACGCCACCGAACTGAAGACGCTGGAGGCGCAATTCGTCCAGAGCCAGAAGATGCAGGCCATCGGCCAGCTTGCGGGCGGCGTGGCGCATGACTTCAACAACCTGCTGACGGCGATTTCCGGCCATTGCGACCTGCTGTTGCTGCGCCACGATCAGGGCGATCCGGATTACGGCGACCTGGTGCAGATCAACCAGAACGCCAACCGTGCGGCGGCTTTGGTGGGGCAGTTGCTGGCCTTCTCGCGCAAGCAGACGATGCAGCCCGAGGTGCTGGACCTGCGCGACACCCTGTCTGACCTCGCGCATCTGCTGAACCGGCTGGTGGGCGAGCGCGTGCGCCTGACGCTGCGCCATGACCCGGTCTTGCCGCCCGTGCGCGGCGACCGGCGGCAGCTGGAGCAGGTCATGATGAACCTCGTGGTCAACGCGCGGGACGCCATGCCCGAGGGCGGCGAAATCCTGGTGGAGACCGAAAGCCGCGTTTTGCGCGAACCATTGAAGCGGGATCGGGCCATCGTCGCTCCGGGGACCTACGTGTCGGTCCGGGTGATCGACGAGGGCGTCGGTATCCCGGCGGACAAGCTGCAAAAGGTCTTCGAGCCGTTCTTCACGACCAAGCGCCCCGGCGAGGGGACGGGTCTGGGCCTGTCGACGGTCTACGGCATCGTGAAGCAGACCGGCGGGTTCATCTTTGTCGATTCTGTGGTCGGGCAGGGCACGTGTTTCACCCTGCTCCTGCCGGCGCACGAGGCCGCGCCGGAGGTCACGCAGCCTCCCGTTGCCATCGAGAAGGACAACAAGATTCCGCAGAAGGGGTCGGGCGTGGTGCTGCTGGTGGAGGACGAGGCCCCGGTCCGCGCCTTTGCCGCCCGTGCGCTTCGCCTGCGTGGCTACACGGTGATCGAGGCAGAGACCGCCGAGGACGCCCTGAAGACGCTGGATGACGAGGCACTGGCGGTGGATATCTTCGTCACGGATGTTGTCATGCCGGGCATGGATGGGCCCACCTGGGTCCGCAAGGCGCGGGAGACCCGACCGGATACGCGCGTGGTCTTTGTGTCGGGATATGCCGAGGATGCCTTTGGCGAGGGGGCGGAGGCGATCCCGAACTCGGTCTTCCTTCCGAAACCGTTCTCGCTGTCGGAACTGACCGAAACGGTGCACGAACAGTTGAACTGAGGGGAGAAGGGCTTTCGACGAAAGCCCTTCTGGCGCCAGGATCTTTCGGTCGAAAGATCCTGGCCGCGCCCGGTCAGGTGGCGCGGTTCCAGATGTCGAAGTCGTCCGCGCACTTGCGGCGCAGCTTGTCCTCTGTTTCGGCGGACAGCTCGGTGTCGCGGCGGGGCGAGACGTTTTCACGCGGCAGGTCGATGGCGGTCCCGAGGCGATCTTCGAGGAAGGCGATCAGCCCGGACTGGTTCTCGTATTTGAAGAGATGCGTGACCGCCACGCCATTGGGTCGCGGTTCGACGAATTTTGCCTGGCTGCCGACATTGGCGAAGGGCGGGCGGTCGCCGGTGGCATAGGCCTGGCAGAAATCGTCGAAGGACATGCCGCGGGTCGAGGTGGGTTTGCCCTCGAGAAAGCCGCGCTGGCGGTAGCGATACCAGGAGCCAAGCCAGGAAATCGGCTCGCGGATCACAGCCAGCAGTTCCATGTCCTCGCCGCCGACCTTTTCGAACATCGGCCGGAAGAAGCGGTTGTAGCGGTACACCGGGGCGTGTTTCAGCTCGGGCGGGTCGTTGACCACCATGCTCGCCATCGGTCCCAGGGCCTTTTCATAGGCGGAGGTGCCCGTCTTCGGCACGGCCAGCATCACGAGACGGCTCTTCCAGAACACCAGCATTTTCTTAGAAGCCCCTCTAATTCCTCAACCTTCTTTTAACCAACCTGCGCGACAGTCGGAAAGGAAAGATTTGACTTGAAGTGTTCTTGTTTTGGTCTCATTAATAATTTGAGAACAAGAGGCGAACAAAAGTGCCAATTGCCGCGCAAAGGCGCGTGTGGGATAAGGAGCCAACTGGAATGGCAACGGCAGATCTTCTGAGCATGGATAACAAGAAAAACGCAGACAAGCAGAAGGCGCTCGAAAGCGCGCTGGCCCAGATCGAACGGCAGTTCGGCAAGGGGTCCATCATGAAGCTTGGCGGCGACAACGCGATGAAGGACATCGAGGCGACGTCGACCGGGTCCCTGGGGCTGGATATTGCGCTGGGGATCGGGGGCCTGCCGAAGGGTCGCATCATCGAGATTTACGGCCCGGAATCTTCGGGCAAGACGACGCTGACCCTGCATGTGGTGGCCGAGGAACAGAAAAAGGGCGGCGTCTGCGCCTTTGTCGACGCGGAACACGCGCTGGACCCGCAGTATGCCAAGAAGCTGGGCGTCGATCTGGACGAGTTGCTGATCTCGCAGCCCGACACTGGTGAACAGGCTTTGGAGATCGTCGATACGCTGGTGCGGTCGGGTGCGGTGAGCCTCGTTGTGGTCGACTCGGTGGCGGCGCTGACGCCGAAATCGGAACTCGAAGGCGACATGGGCGACAGCAACGTCGGCGTTCAGGCCCGTCTGATGTCACAGGCCATGCGCAAGCTGACCGGCTCGATCAGCCGGTCGAACTGCATGGTGATCTTCATCAACCAGATCCGCATGAAGATCGGCGTCATGTTCGGTTCGCCCGAGACCACGACCGGCGGTAACGCGTTGAAATTCTACAGCTCCGTTCGTCTGGACATCCGCCGGATCGGGTCGATCAAGGATCGCGACGAGGTGGTCGGCAACCAGACCCGCGTGAAGGTGGTGAAGAACAAGGTCGCGCCGCCGTTCAAGCAGGTGGAATTCGACATCATGTATGGCGAGGGCATCTCGAAGATGGGCGAATTGCTCGATCTGGGGGTGAAGGCCGGCGTGGTGGACAAGTCCGGCGCGTGGTTCTCTTACGGGGACGAGCGCATCGGGCAGGGCCGCGAGAACGCCAAGAACTACCTGCGCGAAAACACCCGTGTTGCGCTGGAGATCGAGGACAAGATCCGCGCCGCGCACGGTCTGGACTTCCACATGCCCGAGGATGACCCGGATATGGTGGATGACGAGGATTGATCCTGTCAGATCATTGAGACAGAACATGAAAAAGGCGTCCCCCGGGGCGCCTTTTCCGTGTTCTGTGGTCTGGCTATGGGCGCAGGCCGAATGGGGAATTGCCCCCATGCCGCGCAGATCGTCCTGTCGGTAGGGTCGTGTCATGGCCCTTAAGGGGTGACTTTGAACCCATCGACCGAAAGGAATTGAAAATGAAAACCTTTGTCTTCTCGACCCTTATCGCGCTGGCTTCTGCCGTGCTGACCCCGGCGTCCGCAGCGGCGGATTACATCGAGATGGCCAGCGTGGGCGGCCTGGCCTTCGGCAGCAATGGCTCGGTTCCGGCGGGGGCGCGTCCGGCGGGGCGTGAAAATGACGGGCGCGCGCTGTTCAGCTGCACGGGCATGTTCAACGGCGCGTTTCATCCCGGCAAGATCCGTCAGGGGCTGCCGGGCTGTCACATCGGTTATGGCGGCAAGGAAGTCATCGTGAACCCCTATTTCGTGACGACCAACGGGGGCGACGCCTGGGTGGCGCCGCGTCAGGTGGGGGATGTGCCGCCGGGGGCCGTGATCGGGGGCGGAGAGAATGGCAGTCCGCTGTATGTCTGTCGCGCCTATGTCAAGGGCGGCGTCCATCCGGGCAAGATCGGCGCGACAACCCGCTGGAATTGCAACGCGGGCCTGGGCGGCAAGGAGTATCCGGTGAAGGACTACGAGGTACTGGTCCGCTGAGGGGCGCACGAGAAAAGAAGGCGACCGTCACCGACGTAAAAGATCGTGGCGTAGAAGCTGCCTTCGACCCAGTAGACGCGGTCGTTCAGCTTTTGCAGCACGTAGTCCTGGGTCATGTTCTTGGAGAACAGGTTTTCGACCTTCTGGCCCGGCTCCAGCGCGGTTTCTGCGCTCTCGGCGACATAGGGGGCGTTGACGGTGGAGGGGACCTCGGCCTGCGCCGTCAGTGGCAGGGCCAGCGCTGCGGCAAGGGCAATGGGGGCGGTCATGGTACGGGGTGTCATAGGCTTTCCTTCCTTGGTTCAGCGGGTGTCTGCCTCCGCTTGAGCCAGAGATGGCGCGTCTGGATTGCCAAGAAAATGGCGATAACCGTGGAACACATTCCACGCTATGTTCCGAAACGGATGCGGACACGATTGGCTAACCGGCTTGCGGCCAAATCGAATGCGCTGGCGGCGCTTATGGACACGCGGCTCCCCAGTGGATACATGTCCTGCCAATTCATTCGCCCCAAAGAGGCCCCCGCACATGGCAAGCCTGAACGACATCCGTTCCACCTTTCTCAACTACTTCGAGCGCCAAGGGCACCAGGTGGTGCAATCCAGCCCGCTGGTCCCGCGCAACGACCCGACGCTGATGTTCGTCAACTCCGGCATGGTGCAGTTCAAGAACTGCTTCACCGGGGTGGAAAAGCGCGACTATGTCCGCGCGACGACGGCGCAGAAATGCGTGCGCGCCGGGGGCAAGCACAACGACCTCGACAATGTGGGGTACACCGCGCGTCACCACACGTTCTTTGAAATGCTGGGGAATTTCTCCTTCGGGGATTACTTCAAGCACGAGGCAATCCCCTTTGCCTGGGAGCTGATCACCAAGGATTTCGGCATCGATCCCAAGCGGCTGTCGACAACTGTGTATCACACCGACGACGAGGCGTTCGAGATCTGGAAGAAGGTCGGCGTGCCCGAGGACCGGATCATCCGGATCGCGACATCGGACAACTTCTGGCAGATGGGTCCGACCGGGCCCTGCGGTCCCTGCACCGAGATCTTTTACGATCATGGCGACCACATCTGGGGCGGCCCGCCGGGATCGCCCGAGGAGGACGGCGACCGCTTCATCGAGATCTGGAACGTGGTCTTCATGCAGAACGAGCAGTTCGAGGACGGCTCGATGAAGGCGCTGGACATGCAGTCGATCGACACCGGCATGGGGCTGGAGCGGATCGGCGCGCTGTTGCAGGGCAAGCATGACAACTACGACACCGACCTGATGCGCGCGCTGATCGAGGCCTCGGCCCATGCGTCGTCCGTCGATCCCGATGGGCCGGGCAAGATGCACCACCGGGTGATCGCGGACCACCTGCGGTCCACGTCTTTCCTGATCGCCGATGGCGTGATGCCTTCGAACGATGGGCGCGGCTACGTACTGCGGCGGATCATGCGGCGCGCGATGCGTCATGCGCATCTGCTGGGCGCGCAGGACCCGATGATGCACAAGCTGGTCCCGGCGCTGGTGCGCCAGATGGGCGAGGCCTACCCCGAATTGCAGCGCGGTCAGAAGATGATCGAAGAGACGCTGCTGAACGAGGAAACCCGGTTCAAGCAGACGCTGGACCGGGGGCTGAAGCTGCTCGACGACGAGCTGGACGGGCTGGACGAGGGCGCGCAGCTGCCCGGCGCCACCGCGTTCAAGCTGTATGACACCTATGGTTTCCCGCTCGACCTGACGCAGGATGCGCTGCGCGAGAAGGGCCGCGAGGTGGACACCGACGGCTTTGACGCGGCCATGGCAGAGCAGAAGGCCCGTGCGCGCGCCGCGTGGTCCGGGTCGGGCGAGGCGGCGGACAATGCCGTCTGGTTCGACATTGCTGAAAAGCACGGCGCGACGGATTTCCTCGGCTATGACACCGAGAAGGCCGAGGGCCAGGTGCAGGCGCTGGTCAAGGACGGCGCGCTGGTGGATGCGCTGGCCGAGGGCGACAAGGGCTGGGTGGTGCTGAACCAGACGCCCTTCTACGGTGAAAGCGGCGGCCAGGTGGGCGACACCGGAATGCTGCGGCGGCTGGAGAACGAGCGCGAGAGCGCCACTGTGGAAGACACGCAGAAAATGGGTGGCGGCAAGGTCTTTGCCCATCTTGTTCACGTGGACAAGGGCGGGATCAAACGCGGCGACGCCATGGCGCTGGAGGTCGATCACGGCCGCCGTTCGGCCATTCGTGCCAACCACTCGGCCACGCACCTGCTGCACGAGGCCCTGCGCGAGGCGCTGGGGGATCACGTGGCGCAGCGCGGATCGCTGAACGCGCCGGACCGTCTGCGCTTCGACTTTTCGCACAACAAGGCGATGAGCGCCGAGGAACTGGCCAAGGTCAGCGCCGACGTGAACACCTACATCCGCCAGAACACCCCGGTGACGACGCGGATCATGACCCCGGACGACGCACGGGCCATCGGTGCGCAGGCGCTGTTCGGCGAGAAATACGGCGACGAGGTGCGCGTCGTGTCGATGGGTGCCAAGGCGGGCTCTGGCAAGGGCACGGACGGGGCGACCTATTCGCTGGAACTGTGCGGCGGTACGCATGTGCGCCAGACCGGCGACATCGGCGCGTTTGTCTGCCTTGGTGACTCGGCGTCCTCCTCCGGCGTGCGCCGGATCGAGGCGCTGACGGGGCAGGTGGCGCTGGACTACCTCGCCGAGCAGGGGCAGCTTCTGGCACAGGTCGCGGGTGAGCTGAAGGCCCCCGTGGCCGAGGTGCCGACCCGTGTGAAGACGCTCATGGACGAGCGCCGCAAGCTGGAGAACGAGGTGGCCTCGCTGCGACGCGAGCTGGCCATGGCCGGTGGCGGGCAGGGTGCTGCCCCCGAGGCCGAAGAGATCAACGGGGTCAAGTTCCTGGCGCAGGTGCTGACCGGTGTGACCGGCAAGGACCTGCCGCCGCTGATCGACGAGCACAAGACCCGAATGGGATCGGGGGCGGTGCTGCTGATCGCGGACACCGGTGACAAGGCCGCCGTGGCCGCAGGCGTCACCGACGACCTCAAGGGCACGGTGTCCGCCGTGGACCTGGTGAAGGCCGCTGTGCCGGAACTGGGCGGCAAGGGCGGCGGTGGCCGTCCCGACATGGCGCAGGGCGGCGGGGCCTCGGCCCAGAACGCCGAGGCGGCCATCGCAGCCGCACGTAAGGTCATCTCGGGCTGACACAGACAGCGGGTTGACCAGACCCGCCTCTGACCTGCATGAAGAAGGCCCCGGACATCGCTCCGGGGCCTTTTACGTTGGAGGACCCATGCCCGCACTCTGGATCGCCCATGTCACCGTGACGGACCCCGAAGCCTACGGCAAATACGCCGAGCTTGCGGGACCGGCCATCGCGGCACACGGAGGCCAGTTCATCGCCCGTGCGGGCCGCTACGTACAGCTGGAGGGCAAGGAGCGCCCCCGCAACGTCGTGGCGCGCTTCCCCTCGGTCGAGGCGGCGGTGGAGTGTTACAATTCCGATGCTTACCAGGCGGCGCTGAACCATGCGCGCGGGGCCTCGGAACGCGAGTTGATGGTGGTCGAAATCACCGACTGACAGGCGGGATTTACCTGTCCTGTGTACTGCGGGGCGACGCAAGCGGCGCCCTGACCCTTGGCCGATGTAGTACCGGCCAAACTGTGTGCCGCCATTAGCGGTAGTTATCCCCAAGTTGAAGAGAGCATTCGGCACCTTCCCGCGCGTTGAAACCGGGGGATCAGCAAGCCTTCGCCATCGGCGGAAACCGGCCTTTGCGCCGTCTTCGAGCCGTGTCTGATTCGAGTCAAACCGCGCCGATTGTCCGGTTATCCACAACAACGTTTTCTTAGCGTGGAATTGTTCCCGTTTCCGAAAATCAAATTCGCCGCACAAACCCGTGGAACCGTTGCAAAAATATGGCACTCGGGCCACAGAATCCTAATTTTCCGCTAGAATCCGGGGGGGTAGGCGGTTTTTGGCCCGGCAAGTACGGAATTCCTGTCGCGTCACCTGAAATTTGTTGGCTAAGGTTCTCTCACCTACAATTTTTCTTGGGAGAAAGATCATGAAAAAAGTTCTTGCTGGCGCCGCTGTTCTCGCAGCTCTCGCAGCTCCGGCCTTCGCTTGGGAAGGTCAAGTCGTGGCGTGCTACGACAAAGTCTGGGTTCCGGCCAAGTACAACACCTCCAAGACCCTGATCATGGCCGCTCACACCGAGTGGGAGCACGCCGCAAACGGTCAGATGGTCCAGATGCACTACCCGGCCGTCTACAAGGAAAACCGTACCCTGGCGACCCCGGGTCACTACGTTGCCGTGAAGACCGCGTGCAAGTAATCCTCGGCTGAGGTGACATTTCGGAAGGGCGCGGGGGCTGCCAACCCGCGCCCTTCTTCCGTTTCAGGGGCTGCATCTTGCGGCTTATGGACGACACAGGACCGGAAAACCGCAAGATGCGGTAGGTGTTGCAAGCCTGTTTCCACATCGGAAATTCACCGGTGCCTGCCTGTGCAAAACTTGTCAAACCACGGAAAATGCTCAAAAGTCTGCTTCAGGGCTGATATTTTGGGGGACTTATGCGCATTATTGGGTGGACCGTGCTGGCTGCGTGCCTGGCGACTTCTGCCGTGGCGCAGGACGACGGGCTGCCGGGACCCCGCTGCTATCGCAAGACCACCGTAGAGGCCGTCTACGAGACCTCTCAGCGTCTTATCCGCAAGGCACGGCTGGAACACGAGGAACGGGAAAACGGCCAGATCGTCATGACCCATTTCCCTGCGATCTACATCGAGGAAAAGACCCTCGTGTCCCCGGAATACGTCCTGCTGCAAGAAGTCCAGTGCACGCGGCGCATCCTGCGCAAGGCAGAGCCGCTGCCGGCCCACGAATGCATCGAAACGAAGGGCTGTACGGAACTGGAGCCACCCGCTCAGCCCTGAGAACTTGCCTCAGAACCGCCCTGACACCACTCTCAAACGAAAAGCGGCGCCGGAGACATCCTGGCGCCGCTTTCGTCTTCTTTGGTTTTCCAAATACCCTCGGGGGAGCGCCGTCAGGCGCGGGGGCAGAGCCCCCTCTGCGCGCGGCCCAGAGGGGCGCGCGCGGGTCGCCCCGGCGTCAGCCGGGGCGAAACCCGATCAGGGCTGCTTGGACATCCGCTTGCGCTCGTGCGGGTCGAGGTAGCGCTTGCGCAAGCGAACCGCGTTCGGCGTCACTTCGACCAGCTCGTCGTCGTTGATGTAGGCGATGGCCTCTTCCAGCGACAGCGTCATGGGCGTGGTCAGGCGGACCGCTTCGTCCGTGCCCGAGGCGCGCACGTTGGTCAGCTTCTTGCCCTTCAGCGGGTTCACTTCCAGATCGTTGTCGCGCGAGTGCTCGCCGATGATCATGCCCGTGTAAACAGGCGCTTGCGCGCCGATCATCATCTTACCGCGATCTTCGAGGTTCCACAGCGCGTAGGCCACGGCCTCGCCGTTTTCCATCGAGATCAGAACGCCCTGACGGCGGCCCGGGATCGGGCCCTTGTGCGGGGTCCAGCCGTGGAACACCCGGTTCAGAACGCCCGTGCCGCGCGTGTCGGTGAGGAATTCGCCGTGGTAGCCGATCAACCCGCGCGAGGGCACATGCGCGATGATCCGCGTCTTGCCCGCACCCGCCGGTTTCATCTCGACCAGCTCGCCCTTGCGGTGGCCGGTGATCTTCTCGATCACGGCACCCGAGTACTCGTCGTCCACGTCGATGGTGGCTTCTTCGACCGGTTCCATGACCTTGCCGTCTTCCTCGCGCAGGATGACCTGCGGGCGCGAGATCGACAGCTCGAAGCCTTCGCGGCGCATGTTCTCGATCAGGACGCCCATCTGGAGTTCGCCACGTCCCGACACCTCGAAGGCCTCTCCGCCGGGGGTGTCCTTGATGCGGATGGCGACGTTGGTCTCCGCTTCCTTGTAGAGGCGGTCACGGATGACGCGGGACTGCACCTTCTTGCCGTCACGGCCTGCCAGCGGGCTGTCGTTGATGCCGAAGGTCACGGTGATGGTCGGCGGGTCGATGGGCTGGGCTTCCAGCGGCTCGTCCACGGCCAGCGCGCAAAGCGTGTCGGCCACGGTTGCCTTCGTCATGCCCGCGATGGAGACGATGTCGCCCGCAAAGGCCTCGTCGATGTCCTGCATCATCAGGCCGCGGAAGGCCTGGATCTTGGTCACGCGGAACTGTTCGATCTTCTGGCCGATGCGCGAGATCGCCTGGATCGACTGGCCGACCTTTACGTGGCCGGATTCGATGCGGCCGGTCAGCAGACGACCCACGAAGGGGTCGGCGCCCAGCGTCACCGCCAGCATCTTGAAGTCGTCATCGATGTGCTTCGCCTGCTTGGGCGCGGGGACGTGGTCGACAATCAGGCGGAACAGTGCGTCGAGGTTCTTGCGCGGGCCGTCCAGCTCGTTGTCGCACCAGCCGTTGCGGCCCGAGGCGTAGAGATGCGGGAAGTCCAGCTGGTCCTCGTCGGCGTCGAGGGCCGAGAACAGGTCAAAGACCTCGTCCAGCGCGCGATCCGGCTCGGCGTCGGGCTTGTCCACCTTGTTCAGCACCACGATCGGACGCAGGCCCAGGGCCAGCGCCTTGGAGGTCACGAATTTGGTCTGCGGCATCGGGCCTTCGGCGGCGTCCACCAGCAGCACCACACCGTCGACCATCGACAGGATGCGTTCCACCTCGGCGCCAAAGTCGGCGTGACCGGGGGTGTCGACGATATTGATCCGCGTGCCCTTCCACTCGACGCTCGTCGCCTTGGCAAGGATGGTGATCCCGCGCTCGCGTTCCAGGTCGTTGCTGTCCATGGCGCGTTCCGCCACGGCCTGATTGGCGCGGAAGGCGCCGGATTGCTTGAGTAGTTCGTCAACCAGGGTCGTCTTGCCGTGGTCAACGTGCGCGATGATCGCGACGTTGCGCAATTCCATATGTCTGTTTCCTCTGTCCGGATTGCCGCCCGCGTAGCCGCACTTGCAGCAAAAGGCCAGTGGCAAACCGTCGCAAAACCCACTGTTGTTGAATTGTCACTGATCTTTGCAGCTGCAGCATCGGGTGGAACCGGCGGCTTTTGGCTGGCCTGCGCGGGGCTGTTCGGCATGGTTTGGCCGTTGACGCGGGGGCATCACAGAAACGGGAACGGAAGTGCGGTTCAGGGGCGTTGTAACCGCAGAAGGGAACGCCACATGGCATCCCGGAACGTCCGAACGCCCAGGAAGGGCAGAGCAGAAACCGGACGTCTGAACGAAAGGAAAGACAGATGAAAACGCGCATTCTGATGATGACCGCAGCTGCCGCAACCGCCCTTGGCACGACCGCCATGGCAGGCAGCCTCGACACCACCGTGGTCGAAGCTACCCCGGTTGTTCCGGTTCAAGTCCCCGCCGTCGTCCCTGCCAACACCTGGACCGGTGGGTATCTGGGTCTCAGCCTTGGCGCCGCCAAAGGCGAAATCGGCGGGTCCGACACCACCGAGCCGGTTTACGGTCTGCACGGTGGTTATGACTACCAGTTCAACAACGGTCTCGTGGCCGGTGGTGAAATCGAATACCAGGGCAACGACGACCTGACCGTTGGCGGTGTGGACGTGGACAACGTCAGCCGCGCCAAGGCCAAGCTGGGGTATGACCTTGGCAACATGATGGTCTACGGCACCGCGGGTGTGTCCAAGGTCAACACCTCGCTGGGCGACGCCACTGCGCCTGTCTATGGCGTCGGTGCGGAATACAAGGTTACCGAGCGCTTTGGCATCGGTGCCGAGTACCTGAACGAGAACTTCAAGAACCTCGGCGCGACCAACACCGACCTGCAGCAGGACACTCTGAACCTGCGCGGCACGCTGCGCTTCTGATCGCGCAGCCGGTATCGGTATCTTAACGAGTGACCTGTCAACTATGGCTTGTCACGAGTGATCGGGCCCCGGGATTTCCCGGGGCCTTTTTATATGCGCACCGTCAATGCGGCGAGGTTTCCGAAAACAGGTGGATTACCAGAATGCCGCCGAGGATCATCGCCATCCCGAGGATCGCGGGCAGGTCCAGCTTCTGCCCGAAGACGACGCGTGCGATCACGGCGATCAACACGATCCCCAGACCGGACCACATGGCATAGGCCACGCCGACCGGCATGGTCTTCAGCACGAGCGTCAGCAGGTAGAACGCGGCGCCATAGGACACGACCACGAGGGCCGAGGGCAGCGGCCGCGTGAACTGCTGGCTGGCTTGCAAGGCGGTGGTGCCGATGGTCTCTGCGGCCACGGCGAGGATGAGGATCAGGTAGGGCATGAGCGGTCTTTCTTCGCGAGTCAGTGCGCAGCATGCCCTGTCCGGAGGGGCGGGAAAACACCCCCCGCGCGCATTGCCGGGGGTCTTGCCCGCAGGTCAGGCGGCGTGCAATCCGTCAGCCCGGCAAGTGGATGCGGAACCGTTCGCGGATGGCCCGATCCGTGGCCGGGTCCAGCCGGGCGCGGGAGCGCGTGGCGAGGATCTCTTCCTTGCGCAGGGTGGCCTGCTGGATCAGGTCCGGCTTGCCTTTCTCTTCCCACTCCTTGGGCGAATGGCGGTTGCCAAGGCGCGGATAGACATGGTCTTTCTGCATCCGCCCCAGCGTCTCGTCGGTGCCAAGGTAATGCCCCGGACCCTCGAGGCAGACGGCGCGCATCTGCTCCAGCGCCAGCGTCTCGTCGTCGACCTCGATGCCGCGCACGCAGCGCAGGGCCTGACCGATCAGGTCGTCGCCAAGGATCAGGCTCTCGTGACAGAAGCCCAGCAGCGAGGCATGCATCCCGGCGGCCTCGTAGATCATGTTGACGCCGGACAGACCGGCCAGCAGGTTGGCCGTCATCTGCTCCCATCCCGCCTGCATGTCAGGCAGTTTGGAATCCGACGCTCCGCCAGTCGAGCCACCGGGCAGGTCATAGAAGCGCGCCATCTGGCCACAGCCAGCCGTCAGCAGCGCCTGCTCGCCAGAGCCGACCGTCATGGCGCCGGACCGCAGGTCCAGTCCGAACGGCCAGGTGCCGAAGATGGCAGGGTGTCCCGGCGCCATGGCATTCACATAGACCACCCCGGCAAGGCATTCCGCGACGGCCTGTGTGATCGCGCCCGCGATGGTGGAGGGCGCGGTGGCCCCGGCCATGCCTGCGGACAGCAACAGCACGGGCATCCCGGCACGGATGCAGGATTCCATGGCCATGCAGCTTTCGGTGGCAAATTTCATCGGCGGCACAACGAAACAGTTCGAATTGGACACGAAGGGCCGCGCGCGCCATGCCTCTTCTCCGCCCGCAATCATGTGCAGCAATTCCATCCCCTCCGCGACATGCGACGGGTCCGAGAACGAGGTGCCGACGTGTTTCAGCGTGCCGGTGCAGCAGGCGTAGATGGTGTTCAGGTCCATCTCGAGGTTGTTGGTGATGTCACGCGCAACCATGGGGCGCTGCAGGAAATGGATGTTGTCCAGCACATCCGCGATTCGGGCCGCATCGTGCAGGTCCTGCACCGTGCTGTCGCGGTAATGCCGTCCCGCGACGTCCACCATATGCACCGCCGCGCCGGCGGTTCCGTAGTGTACGCGCGCGCCGTCCAGAAGCAGGTCGTGCTCGGGCGCGCGTCCGTGCAGGGTGATCCCGCGGGCGGCCTTGGCCAGCATGTCCTCGACCAGCGCGGGCGGAAAGCGCAGGCGTCCGTCATCGCCCAGAATTGCGCCGGCACCGGTGAGGATCTCGATCCCGCTGGGCGGCGCGTCGGCAAGGCCGATTTCTTCGAGGGCGCGCAAGGCGGTGCGATGGATGCGTTGAATGTCCTGTTCGCTCAGCGGGTTGTAGGCCCCGCCGGACATGCCCGGACGGATCGGGCGGAGATCCTCGGCAAGAGAGGCAGCGCGGGCCGCGACGCGCGCGCGCCGCCCCCCGTTCCGACGGCTGAGCGGAGCATTCATGCGGCAAACCTCGACAGTCCAGAGCGTGTGGAAACCATGAACCGATGCTGGGCGGCGCGGCCTTTGGCGTCTGTACCGATTGCGACAGAATGTCGTTTTCAGGCGGTTTCCCGAAATCTGAACAATCATGTGCATTTTTTCGAAGGTCTTAACGGTCGCGTAGGAAGGCGGCTCTAGGCTTCGGGCGGTTGACACAATTCTCGGAGCATTCTCATGCGCGCTGCATTCCTTGCCCTCGGCCTTGCCGTGACCGCAACCATGGCCCCCGCGGCTGAACCCCACGACGCGATGCAGGCCTTTCTGGACACCAATATCAAACCCTGGGCCGAGGATGCCGTGCTCGTCGGCGCCATCCAGGCGCAGAATGGGCAGACCGCCGGTTTTGATGCCGCACATATCGACGAACTGGACCAGCAGTGGCGGGCCGAGGTCGGCACCGGTGCCTCGGCACTGGTGGATGGCGTGCTGACGAACGCGGCGGCGGATTTCCTGCGTCAGCATGTCGAAGCATCCGGCGGCGTCATGACCGAGGTCTTCATCATGGATGCCCAAGGGCTGAACGTGGCTGCATCGGGCGCGACCTCCGATTACTGGCAGGGCGACGAGGACAAGTTCAGCAAGACCTATGGTGTGGGTCCGAGTGCGGTGCATTTCTCGGACATCGAATTTGATGAATCCAGCCAGACCTACCAGGCTCAGATTTCCCTGACGCTGGTCGATCCCGCCACCGGCGCGCCCATCGGTGCGATGACCGTGGGCATCAATGCTGAATCGCTGATGTGATCCTCCGGACCGTTCCCCGTGTCGGGGGGGCGGTCCAGTCCCGAAATCCAAGGATACGACCATGACGAATGCCCCGGTTGAGACCACGACGGATGCGCCCGGTACTTCGCGCCTGCACTCGATCTTTCTGCGCTGCGCTCTTTTGATGGCGATGACCACGATCGTGGTGGCCGGTGTCCTGTCGACCGGGTCGCTGCGGCTCATGAACCGGATGGCAGACGCGGACGTCAGCCGCCAGGTGAGCAAGGCCGTGGTAAGCGGGGGCGAGGCGATTGCAAAACCGCTGCGCTTCAAGGTGATCGAGAAGGTCGACGAAGAAGTGCAAAAACTGCTGGACAGTGCCGATGGCAGCGGGGTGGTGGCGCTTGTCCTGGATGCCGAAGGCACGCTGATCAGCGCAAAGGGCGCAGGTGGCGAGGACCTCTCTCATTTGGAGCAACTCGCCCGCGTGGCGCTGGAGAGCGGTGCGGTCCAGCTGACCGAGGGTGGCAGCCATATGGCGCAACCCATACTGGCGGCGCCGGAGGGGCCCATTCTCGGGGTCGTCGCGCTGGAGGCGTCTTTCGATGCTCATCACGCGCTCGTCTGGGCGAATGCCCAATGGATTTTTCTTCTGGCCGCGGTGACCTTCGTGGTCATGATGGGCCTGACGGTGTTCCTGTTGAGCCGGATGCTGGGAAAACCCTTGAAAGCCTTGGGCGAAGCCGTGGCGCGTGTCTCCGAGAAGGACTACGACACCGATTCGGGCATGGCGGATCGCAAGGACGAATTCGGTGGCATCGCCCGCAACCTGGCCGTCCTCATGACCGTGCTGCGTGAGGGGCGCGCGGCAGAGCAGCGTCGCCTGGCCAAGATGGAGGAACAACTGCGGGTCGTCGAACAGCTGGGACATGCTCTGGACGTGTTGGCGGATGGTGTCCTGCATTGGAAGATCGACGAAGCCTTCCCGCCCGATTACGAAAGCCTGCGCAACAACTACAACCGCGCCGTGTCGCATCTGCGCACGGTGGTGACCGAGGTCGTCAACAGCACCGACAACATCCTTGCGAACTCCGACCAGATTGCGGCGGCGTCCGACGACCTGTCCCGACGCACGGAAACGCAGGCCGCCACGCTGGAGCAATCCGCCGCCGCCATGGAAGAGATGCTCAACGCCGTGAAATCGGCCGCGCGCAATGCCGGTGAGGCAAACAAGACCATGCTGCACACCCGTGAAATCGCGGAGAAAAACGGCGAGGTCATGAAATCCGCGGTGACGGCGATGGACGAGATTGAAAAGAGCTCGGACCAGATTTCCGAGATCACCTCGGTCATTGATGACATCGCGTTTCAGACCAACCTCCTGGCGTTGAACGCAGGGGTAGAGGCGGCGCGGGCCGGCGAGTCCGGCAAAGGCTTTGCCGTGGTGGCGTCCGAGGTGCGCGGGCTTGCCCAACGCAGCGCGGAGGCCGCGCAACAGATCAAGGAACTGATCCTCGGGTCCGGCGAGCAGGTCAAACACGGCGTGCGCCTTGTCGAGGCGGCCGGGTCCGCGCTGGAGGATGTGCTGTCCAAGGTGGCGGATGTGTCCAAGATGGTCGAACATATTGCAGCCAGTGCAGAGGATCAGGCGCAGGGACTGAACGAGATCAACGAGGGGATCGCGAACCTGGACCGGGTGACCCAGCAGAATGCCGCGATGGTCGAGGAAAGCACCGCCGCCGCGCAGATGCTGCATAACGAGGCCGATACGCTCAGCAAGCTGGTGGGGCGTTTCGAAACAGAGGAAAGCGGTCGGTCCGGTTCCGGGGCCAGAGAGTCCCGCGCGGCCTGACGTACTGGCGGCTGGGTGGGATTATCTTAGTGATTTCAGCAGGTCACGGGGTGATGTTGATGCGCATCATCAGCGGTTGCGCGGGCGGCAGGTTCTTTCAAGGTGATCCATCAGAAGGTGAATGTCACTCTGACCCCGTCCTCATGGCCATCGCGCGGTGAGGTGATCTCGAACCTGGCGCCGCTGCGTTCGGCGATGACATGCACGATGGACAACCCCAACCCGGCACCATCCCCGGCACCGCCACCCCGCATGAAGCGCTGGCTCAGGCGGGCAAGGTCCTCACGGTCGATGACCGGCCCGTCGTTCTCGACGGTGAGCACGTGATCCTCGGTCAGAACCACCCTCACGGGGTGTCCGGGCGTCCCATGGCGCAAGGCATTTTCGACGAGGTTCCGCATCACGATCCCGAAGGCATCCGGGTCGAGGTCATTGGTCACCGGTGTATCGGGCAACGACAGGTCAATCTGCGCCGAGGGCACCGAGCGTTGCAGATCCATGGCGACCAACCCTGCCACGTCGCGCAGGTCGGTCCTGTCCGGGACGCGCAGCCGCGCGCCTTCGGCCCGCGCCATCTGCATCAGTTTCTCGGTCAGCCGGTTCAGACGCTTCAGCGTTGCCTCGATATCGGTCGCGCGGGCGCGGGCCTGCGGGTCCTGCGTTTCGGCCCGGAGGCGTTGCGCCTGGGCAATGGCGCCGGCCACCGGGGTGCGCATCTCGTGCGCGGCATTCGCTGCAAAGCTGCGTTCCGCCTCGAACGCGGCATCAATCCGCGTCATCAGGCGGTTGGCCGCAGCGACCATGGGCCGGACTTCGCGCGGCAGGTCGTCTTCGGGCAGCGGGGCAAGGTTGGTCGGGCCGCGCGCCTCCATCTCGGTCTGCAGGGCGCCCAAGGGGCGCAGCCCGCGCCGCACGGCCAGCCAAAGGCCCAGCAGCATGAGCGGCACCACCACCAGAAGGGGCGCGATGAGCGCTGTCGTCACCTTGCCTTCCAACGCGCGCCGTGCCGCCAGGGGTCGCGCCACCGCAACACTCACATCGCCACGCCAGGCGCGGTCGACGTAAAACCGCCAGGTGTCGTCGGCGGCAAAGCCCTCGGCGCCGGGAAAGTCGATATTGGCGGCCCCGGCGCTGCGCAGGATCAGCCCGCGGGCATCCGACCAGACGGCGAATTCGACGTCATCCTCGCGCGCGGCCATGCGGCGCAGGTCCTTTGACCGCCCCAGACGGGAGGGGTCGACGCGCTCGTCCTCGTCGTCGATCTCGTGCAGGACGATGGGCAGGATACGTTCTGCGGCGGCCCGCAGGTCGCGGTCAAAGACCTCGTTGACCTCGTGGAACAGCAACCGGGACGTCACCAGCGCTGCGCCCAGCCAGACCACGCAGATCAGCCCGCCCACCAGCAGGCCAAGCCGGATGACCAGGGACGCGCCTCTCATGGCCGTCCCAGCCTGTAGCCCATGCCGCGTTCGGTCAGGATCACCTCGCGGCCCAGTTTCTTGCGCAGGTGCGAGACATGCACCTCGATCGTGTTCGACCCCACCACGTCGTCGAAGTTGTAGAGGGTCTCTTCGAGTTGCAGCTTCGAGACGACCTGCCCGGGGCGCTGCACCAGCGCCGCAAATATCGCCCATTCGCGCGCCGTCAGCGTGACCGCTCGCCCGTCGCGATGCACGGTCCGCCCGGCGAGGTCGATGTCCACCGTGCCCAGAGTCACCAGCGGGTTCGGGTTGCCGGAGTAGCGCCGCGACACGGAGCCGATCCGCGCCGATAGTTCCTCGAGGTCGAAGGGTTTGACGAGGTAGTCGTCGGCCCCGGCCTTCAGGCCCGCGATCCGGTCAGAGACCTGATCGAGCGCGGTGATGATGATGACGGGAGTCACGTCGCCGTTCGCGCGCATCTCGCGCAGGAAAGGGACGCCGCGCCCATCGGGCAGCATGAGGTCCAGCAGCACGAGGTCGAAGGGAAAGGCCTTCAGCGCCGCCCCGGCCTCGTCCAGCCGCGTCACCCGGTCGACGGAATGGCCGTCCGCCACGACCTGATCGGCGATGGCAGAACCCAGAACGTGATCGTCTTCCACCAGCAATACGCGCATCATCTGTCCCTTTGTCCCCGGCTCTTACACTCTGCCGTGAACCTGAAAGCAAGCTGAAGGCCAGGCGAGGCCGGCTTCAGGGAGGCTTCAGGTGCGCGCGGGACTGTCCGGTCATCACGGGGCGACCGGCCCCACGGTTTATCGACTGGAGACCTGACCATGAAGACCCTTGCCACGATTCTCGCCGCCACGACCGCGCTGACGGCCCCGGGCCTCGCCAATGCCGCGCAGGTGACGCTGGAAACCAAGTTGCGGTCCTACGGGGGAGAGGATGCCTACCTGGCCTATTACATCACGGATGCGCAGGGCAATTATGTCCGCCACCTCTGGGTCGCGTCGGGCAAGACCCGCTGGTGGGATCACCTGCGCAACTGGTACGCGGCGACGGGCGGCTCCTCGGGCGAGATCGCGGGGCTGTCCGGCGCCTCGGTGGGGTCGGGTCGCACGCTGACGGTGACGGTGGATGTCGAGGACGCGCTGATCAACGCGGGCTACCAGATCCGTATGGATGCGGCGGTCGAGCACATGCCCGACAGCCCGGCCGAGATCGTGGTGCCGCTGGAAACGGGCGCAGCCGGGCAGGCGGTGGTCGGGCGCGGCTACGTCGCCTCGTTCACCTTCGACATGTGAGGTGTGGGGATGTTTCGCGTTCTGCACCGCTGGGCGGGGGTCATCGGGTCGCTGATCCTGATCGTTGTTTCGCTGACGGGCTTTGTCCTGTCGATCTTTCCCGTGCTGAGTGCCGACCGGACGGCGGCGCGACTTGACGCCGGGGCGCTGGTGGCGGCGGTCCAGCAGGCGGTGCCGGGCGTGGAGCAGATCCTCGTCGAAGACAACAACCGCGTCAGCGCCGTGGCCTTTGGCGCTGACGGGTTCCAGCAACTAGCCATTGATCCGGCCACGGGGGCGTCGCTGGGTCCGGTGCAACAGGGCGCGGTCGAGCTGTGGTTCGAGAACCTGCACCGTGCGCTGTTTCTGTCGGACACCGGGCATATCGTCGTGCTGGTGGCCTCGGGGATGATGCTGGCGTTGGTGCTGTCGGGCTATGTCCTGGCGGCGCGGCGCATGGGCGGATGGCGCAAGCTGTTCGCGCGCGATCGCGGCGACGGGGCGGGAGGCTGGCACCTGAAGATCGCGCGCATCGCCGGTGTGGGCCTGCTCATTTCGACGCTTTCGGGGCTGTGGATGGGGGCTTCGACGCTGGGGCTGATCCCGGAAACGACGCCCTATCCCGACTGGCCGGTGGCCATCAGCACCGAAGCCCCCGTCGCCGCGGATCAACTGGGGGCGCTGACCGCCATCCCCGGAACGGAGCTGCGCGCCGTGACCCTGCCGCGTGACGGCATGACCGGGCAGGCCTATCTGGTCGAGACCGACGGGGGCGCGGGTTACGTCGATCCGGTCACCGGACAGATGCTGACATGGGACGCGCGGTCCGGCTGGTCGCATGTGATGGACATGATGCATCTGTTGCACACGGGGCAGGGTGCGTCGCTGCTGGGGCTGCTCCTCGGGCTGATGAGCCTGTCGGTGCCCGTCCTGTCCGGCACGGGAGTATTGATCTGGCTGAAGGGCCGGGGCAGCCGCGAGGTGCCGTCCTCACCCCCCGACAAGGCCGAGGTCATCCTTCTGGTGGGGTCGGAAACCGGCACCACATGGCGCTGTGCCAATGCGTTTGCCCGTGTTCTGGTGCAGGCGGGGCGGTCGGTGCATCTGGCAAGGATGTCCGCCTTTGCGCCCGAACGCTACACACAGGCCCGCGCGGTGATTGCCTTTGCCGCCACCTATGGCGAGGGCGATGCGCCCGAGGGGGCGAAGGGCTTCCTCGACCGTCTGGCCGCGCTGGACCGCGCGCCCACCGCGCCGCTGTCGGTGCTTGGCTTCGGCGACACCAGCTATCCGCAGTTCTGCGCCTATGCCCACCGTGTGACGCTGGCCGCGCGTCAGGCGGGCTGGCCGCTGGCGCTGGACACCTTCACCGTGGATCGCCAGTGCCCTGCCGATTTCACGGCGTGGAGCGCCGCCTGGGCCGAGGCCGCGGGCCTCGATCTGCCCAACCCGGCCTTGTCGCTGGATGCGCGTCCGATGCAGGAACTGCGCCTGATCTCGGGCCGGACCTACGGCGAGCAGGCGCAGGCCCCCATGGCGGTGCTGCGCTTTGCCCTGCCGCGGCGGACGCTGTTGGACCGCCTGACGGGGCGCGGCTTTGGTGCCTTCGAGGCGGGCGACATCCTCAACGTCCTGCCCGAGGGCAGCGACCTGCCGCGCGCCTACTCGCTGGCCTCGTCGAACCGCGACGGTTTTGTGGAAATCTGCGTGCGCAAGCAGCCGGGCGGGCTGTGTTCCACGCAGCTTTGTGCGCTGGAAGAGGGCGAGACGATCCGCGCGCAGCTGTCCGTCAACGCCGGGTTCCATGCCGACAGGGGCAAGGCGCCGCTGGTACTGATCGGCGCAGGTGCGGGCATTGGTGCGCTGGCCGGGATCGTCCGGGGCAACCGCCAGCACCGCCCCATTCACCTGTTCTTTGGCCTGCGGTCGGGGGACGGCGGCTATCCCTATGACGCCAGTTTCGAGGAATGGCAGACCGATGGCCGGCTTGGCGGGCTGACGCTGGCCGTGTCGCGGGGCCGGACGCCACGTTACGTGCAGCAGGCACTGAGCGACGAGGCTGACCGCCTGCGGACGCTGGCGCAACAGGGCGCGCGATTCATGATCTGCGGCGGGCGCGAGATGGGCGAGGGTGTGCGCGCGGCGCTGGACGACCTGCTTGCTCCGGTCGCCTTGTCCGTACAGCAATTGAAGGAGGAAGGCCGCTATGCCGTCGATGTGTTCTGATCTGGTCAAGGTGGACCTGAATGGTCCCACCATGGGCACCCGCTGGCACGTACAGTTCTGGACGAGGCCGCGTGAGACGGGGCCGATCCGCGACGCGCTGCAACAGGCGGTGGACGCGGTGGATGCGCAGATGTCGCTGTGGAAGCCCGACAGTACGCTCTGTCGTCTGAACCGCGCCGCGCCGGGCGTCTGGGTGCCGCTGGAGCCGCAAATCGCCGAGGTGCTGGCGGCGTCGCTCGACATCGCGCGGGCCAGCGGCGGCGCCTTCGAGATCGCCTTGGGCGATGTGGTCAAGGCCTGGGGCTTTGGCCCCACGGCCGCCGATCCGCAGGCCATGGCACACCTGATGCAGGCCGAAGCACCGCGCGCCACGGAAGTGCTGGACCTCGACGGCTTGCGCGCGCGGAAACGCGCGCCGGCGCACTTCGACCTGAACGGGATCGCCAAAGGGTACGGGGTCGACCAACTGGTCAAGGCCGCGCAGGCGCAGGGCATCCACGACCTGACCGCCGCCATTGACGGCGATTTGCGCTGTGTCGGCACGCGGCCTGACGGGACGCTCTGGCCCATTGCCGTCGAAGAACCGGACCACAGCCGCCGCGCGGTGCATTCGCTGATGGAGATGACCGATACCGCCATCGCCACCTCGGGCGATTACCGGCATTGGGTGGACCTCGGCGGTCAGCGCCTGTCGCACACAATGCACCCACTGCTGCGCGCGCCGCTGCAATCCCCGCCGGCGTCGGTCAGCGTTCTGGCCGCGGACTGCATGACGGCGGACGCCTGGGCCACCGCGCTGATGGTGCTGGGCCGGGAGCAGGGCACAGCCATTGCCCGCGCCCATGGCATTCAGGCGATGTTCCTCGAACGCCAAGCCGCATAAAGAAAATCGCGCGGAGGTTGCCCCCGCGCGATCCAAACGCAAACCCGGTCCGTCAGACGGTCAGTGGCCGAGGATCTGGCTGAGGAACAGCTTCGTCCGGTCAGACTGCGGGTTGTTGAAGAAGGCCTCGGGCTCGTTCTGTTCGATGATCTGGCCCTGGTCCATGAAGATCACGCGGTTCGCCACCTGACGGGCAAAGCCCATCTCGTGCGTCACGCAAAGCATGGTCATGCCTTCCTCGGCCAGTTCGATCATGGTGTCGAGCACTTCCTTGATCATCTCGGGGTCGAGCGCCGAGGTCGGTTCGTCGAACAGCATCACGCGCGGCTTCATGCAGAGCGAGCGGGCAATCGCCACACGCTGCTGCTGACCGCCGGACAGCTGGCCGGGGTACTTGTTCGCCTGATCGGGGATCTTCACCTTTTCAAGGTAGTGCATCGCCGTGGCGATGGCCTCTTTCTTCGGCACCTTGCGGACCCAGATGGGCGCGAGGGTGCAGTTTTCGAGGATCGTCAAGTGCGGGAAGAGGTTGAAGTGCTGGAAGCACATGCCGACCTCGGAGCGGATCTTGTCGATGTTTTTCAGGTCGTTGGTGAGGCGCGTGCCGTCCACGGTGATCGAGCCCTGCTGGTGTTCCTCCAGCGCGTTGATGCAGCGGATCATCGTGGATTTGCCCGACCCGGACGGGCCGCAGATGACGATGCGTTCGCCCTGGTAGACCGTCAGGTTGATGTCGCGCAGCACGTGGAAGGTGCCGTACCACTTGTTCATGTTGGTGATCTCGATGGCGATCTCGTCCGAGACCTGCATCTGCGAGGGGGCTTTGGCTTGTTCGTTCATTGTCTCAATCCTTCATATCGCGACCGCTGCGCCCCTTGTGCAAAGGGGCGCGGCGTTGCGCTCAGCGGTGCGAGCGGTCGAGTTTCTTTTCCATGTGAACCGAGTACCGGGACATGCCGAAGCAGAAGACCCAGTAGATCAGCGCAATCGTCAGGTAGCCGGTGTAGGCGGTCGTGGGGGTCGCCCATTCCGGGTCCTTCAGGGTGGTCATCAGGATGCCGAGCAGGTCGAAGATCGAGATGATGAGAACCAGCGTGGTGTCCTTGAACAGGCCGATGAAGGTGTTGACGATGCCCGGGATCACGGTGGTCAGCGCCTGCGGCATGATTATCAGCCGCATCTGCTGCCAGAAGGACAGACCGAGGCTCATGCCGCCTTCGTACTGGCCCTTGGGGATCGCCTGAAGGCCGCCACGGATGACCTCGGCCATGTAGGCGGAGGCGAACAGCATGACGCCGATCATGGCGCGCAGCAGCTTGTTGAAGTCGACACCGGGGGCGAGGAAGTAGGGCAGCATCGCCGAGGCGAAGAACAGCACCGAGATCAGCGGGATGCCGCGGACCACCTCGATGAAGATCACCGAGGAATAGCGGATGATCGGCGCGTTGGACCGGCGCCCCAGCGCCAGCAGCATCCCCATGGGCAGCGACACCACGATGCCCGCGATGGCGACGACCAGCGTGATGGTCAGGCCACCCCACTTGTTGGTTTCCACCACCTCGGTGCCAAGCGCGAGGTCCACGACCATGGTCACCAGCGGCAGGACCGCAAAGATGCCCACGACGATCACACCCATCAGCAGCGCCGGGGCAAAGGCCTGCCCGACGTCGCCGAAGGTGCCGGATTGCGCCAGCCACCAGCCTGCGAAAAGCACGGCGGCCACGATGGCCGGGAACCAGACACCGGCAAAGATGTGGCTCAGGTCGCCGTCATCCTCGACCGGCATGCCGTTCAGCAGAACGTAGGCCAGCACCGGGAAGCCGATGAGCATGAAGGCTGCGACCTTGCCCTTGTGCGACGGGCCGAAGATCAGCCAGCCGATGCCAGCCGCGAGGATGGCAAAACAGGTGTTCACGCGCCAGACGTCCTCGGGCGGGTAGAAGCCGTACATGAACTGATACCACTTGGCCTGGATATAGGGCCAGCAGGCACCGGTCGGGTTCGGCAGGCAGGCTTCGCGCTTGATGCCTTCGGGGTCGCCGAAGGTGGCCGAGAAGACGGCAAAGTCCAGCAGCGTCCAGGTCAGCCAGATGATGGCGTAGGCGGTGAAGACCGTGATGATGGTCATCAGCACCGAGGTCACGGCCTTCGGCAGCGACGAATAATCTGCCATGGAGGCGAAGATGTTGCGCCACAGCCAGGCGCGCGGGCCGATCTCGGACGAAGGCGCGGGCAGGCGCGGCGCGTCCTCGGTGCGGATATAGGCCACTTCGCGGTCGACGGCGGGGTATTCTACAGGTCTGTCTACCATGTCTCTTTCCTTACCGTTCGACCAGCTTCACGCGGTTGTTGAACCAGTTCATGAACGCCGAGGTCAGCAGCGAGATCACGAGGTACACGATGATCACGATGGCGATGATCTCGATCGCGCGGCCCACCTGGTTCAGCGTGGTGCCGGCAAAGACGGCGACCAGTTCCGGGTAGCCGATGGCGGCGGCCAGCGACGAGTTCTTGGTCAGGTTCAGGTACTGCGAGGTCAGCGGCGGGACGATCACGCGGAACGCCTGCGGCAGGATGACCTTGCGCATGGCGATACCGGCGGGCAGACCCAGCGCGGCGGCGGCTTCGGACTGGCCTTTCGGCACGGCCTGGATACCGGCGCGGACGATCTCGGCGATGAAGGCCGCGGTGTAGGTGGTCAGGGCGAGGAACAGCGCCATGAATTCCGGAGCGATGTAGCTGCCGATGCCACGCTCGAAACCGCGACGCAGGATCGGGCCTTCGGTCACGAAGTTCGGCCATTCGATCGAGATCGGACGCCCCATGATGAAGTACACCACGACCGGCAGGCCGATGATGACCGCGGCGCTGACCAGCCCGACCGGAGAAGGCTGACCCGTCTGGTCCTGCTTCTTCTTGGCGTATTTGGCGTAGCCGATGGCCGCGGCGATGGCGACGACGACCGAGATCAGGACAACGGTGATGCCGTCATGCACGATGGGGTAGGGACCGTAGATGCCCTTGGCGTCGAATTGCAAAAGGCCGGGAACGAGCGTCGCAAAGGTGCCGCGCTCGGACGGCGCGATGATGCGCAGCACGGCGGTCCAGAAGAAGATCTGCAACAGCAGCGGGATGTTGCGCAGCAGCTCGACGTAGATGGTGGCAAAGCCGCGCAGGACAAAGTTCGGCGACAGCCGGAAAATTCCCAGCAGGAACCCCCAGAACGTCGCGAAAATGACACCTGCAATGGAGATGATGAGCGTGTTGGCGATACCCACCAGGAAAACATCGAAAACGGTACTGGTGCCGGCCTCGTAGCCGGTGATCCAGGTGCCAAAGGTGGTCAGGATCTGGATGTCGGAGGGCCTTCCGAAGAAGTCGAAACCGAATTCCTTGTTCTGGGAGGCAAGGTTGTCGGCCGCGTTGCCGATGGCCACCCAGATCATCGCCAGGATGGCGACGGCCAGGATCGCCTGGAAGAAGAGGGATCGCGCCTTTGCGTCGAAGACCAGGGCGGCGATGCCGCTACGCTCCCCCGATGACTTGCCTCCGGCGGGTGTGCCGCCTTCGCTCATCGAGCTCATGATGTTCCCCACTGTCGTCTGTGTTGTTCTTTTATGTGGAAAGGGACGGGGCTGGCCCGTCCCTTCCGGTTGTTCAGCCGTTTAGCGGATCGGCGGGGCGTACATGAAGCCGCCCTGGTTCCACAGCGCGTTCACGCCGCGCTCGAGCTTGAGCGGGGTGTCCGGGCCGACGTTGCGGTCGTAGATCTCGCCGTAGTTGCCGACAGCCTTGATCGCCTTGGCCGCCCAGTCTTTGTCGAGACCCATGGCCTTGCCATAGTCGTTCTCGCCCGCGCCGAGGATACGCTGCACCGAGGGGTTCTCGGAGGACATCATCTCGTCGACGTTGGCCTGGGTGATGCCGTATTCTTCGGCTTCGATCAGCGCGTTCAGCACCCAGCGGGAGACCTTTTCCCACTGCTCGTCGTCCGAACGCACGGACGGGCCAAGCGGCTCCTTGGAGATGATCTCCGGCAGGACCATGTGATCGTCCGGAGCGGCGAGCTTCAGACGCTCGGCGGCCACGCCGGAACGGTCGGTGGTGAACACGTCGCAGCGGCCCGCGCCGTAGGCTGCGACCACTTCGTCCGAATTCTCCAGCGCGACCAGTTCAAAGGTCATGCCGTGCTGCTTGAAGTAGTCGGTGATGTTCAGTTCGGTGGTGGTGCCGGTGTTGGTGCAGATGGTCGCGCCGTCCAGTTCCAGCGCCGAGGTCACGCCCAGCGACTTGGGAACCATCATGCCCTGACCGTCGTAGTAGGTCACGCCGGTGAAGGTGATGCCCAGGTCGGTGTCACGGGTGATGGTCCAGGTGGTGTTGCGCGACAGCACGTCGATCTCGCCCGAGGACAGCGCGGTGAAGCGGTCCTTGGCCGACAGCGACACGAATTCCACGGCTTCGCCGTCACCCAGGACAGCGGCGGCCACGGCGCGGCAGTAGTCCACGTCCAGACCGGTCCAGCGGCCGGAATCGTCGGGCGTGGAGAAGCCCGGCAGACCCTGCGACACGCCGCACTTCAGCTTGCCAGCGGCCTTCACGTTGTCCAGCGTCGCTGCGGACGCGGCGCCCGCGGCCAGCACGGCGGCTGCTGCAATGGCGAGTGTTTTCGATTTCATGTTTTGCTCCCTGATAGTGAAATCTGGATGTCCGAACACTGATGGCGCGGTGTCTCACGCTCTGACGGCTTGCCGCCGGAGAACGCCTTGTCCCCTGTTTTGCCTCGGTTCTTGAACATCTGATCAAAAGTTTAGTCTGAAAAATTGGCGCGTGTAAATTCACGCGTTGCAGAAGTTTTACGACCCCGCCCCGCACAGTCTGGTGGGATATGTGATAAATTGCTGAAATGCCTATTTAATTTCATTCTTCCAGAAGGGGTGTCACGAGCCGTTAGCGCCTATTTTGTAGGCAGGGACGCCCGTGCGGTTCTTCGAAAAAACCGAAGTGTGACGGACGCCGTTCATCCTTTGGGTTTACATTCGGTGTGCGAATGCAATCGAGGATTGCATAAAAATGCTCCACTCGGATAGATTCTCCGGCTACGGTTTACGCCGGACTCGCTTCTGAATGGGCAAACGGGCGCACCGCCTCACGCAGTCCTTCCTTCGGGCCGTTACGTCCGCTGGTCTGCGACATGGGGGACACTCCCGACCCTTCCGCCTGCATTTCCGGTCGCCATCGGGGTGACACCGCAGTCGAAAGTGTCCGGCACGCGCGGGCGGACGCCCTCGGACGTTTTCCGGCATCGGACAGCAGAACCCCGTGAGGGGGGAAATCATTCGTTATCACGGGATTATGGCGGAGAGACAGGGATTCGAACCCTGGGTGGACTTGCGCCCACAACGGTTTTCGAGACCGCCCCGTTCGACCACTCCGGCACCTCTCCGCGGTCTGGGTAGGGGGCGTTTAGACAATCCGTTCAGCGGGTGCAACAGGGAAAATCACGGAAATCCGCCGTCGCCGAAAATCATTCCACCAACGTGGTTGTTGCCGCGCCTGCGAGGGGCTACCTCTGGCAGAAAGACAAAGCGCGAGGACCAAATGGCGCCCCAGACCGGACACTCCCCGGCACATATCATCCTGCGGGCGCTGCGCCTGCTGTCGGCCTGCTTCATGCTGTCGTTTGCGGCGACCGTACCCGCGCGCGCGGAACCGGTGGACGACCTCATGGAGGCGCTCCAGATCGACGCCATGCTCGACATCATGCGCGAAGAGGGCATGGCCTATGGCGCCGACCTCGCCAACGACATGTTTCCGGGCGGCGACAACACGCGCTGGCAGGCTCTGCTGACCGAAATCTACGATCCGGCCAAGATGCACGTGGTCATGCGCGGTCACTTTGCCGAAGTCCTCGGTCACACCGAAATGCGCACGCTTGTGGCCTTCTTCAATTCCGACATCGGGCAGGAGATCGTGCAGCACGAGCTTTCAGCCCGGCGCGTGCTGATCGAGGATGATGTCGAGGACGCCGCCCGTCAGGCCTTTGTCGAAGCGGACCCCGACACCAAGCGCATGAAACAGCTCGACCGTTTCGTCGAAGTCAATGACCTGCTCGAGGCCAACGTGGCCGGTGCGCTCAACGCCTCGTTCAAGTTCTACAGCGGGCTGGTGGACGGTGGCGCGCTCCAGATGAGCGAGGGGGACATCCTCGCCGATGTCTGGGGCCAGGAGGAAGAGACCCGGCAGGACACCCGCGAGTGGCTTTATGCCTTCCTGATGCTGGCCTACGAGCCGCTGTCTTCCGACGACCTCGACCGCTACATCGACGTGTCCTCGACCCCCGAGGGGCGGGTTCTGAACCGCGCGCTCTTTGCCGGGTTCAATGCCATGTATGACGAGATCAGCTATGCGCTGGGTCTGGCAGCAGCGGACCAGATGCAGACGCAGGAGCTTTAATGCGGAGCGCGAGCCAAGGTTTCGGAAAACCCGCATAGCGTGAAAATCACCTTGGCGAGTCGCGGACTCATCCTCTGGCGTTTCCCTGACCGACGACATCGTGCAGGCTGCTGCAGAAGGTGTGCAGGGCTGGGCCGCCACGAAGGACGGGCAGAAGGCGCTGGAAACCAGCGATCCGGACGATCTGACCGGGTATTTCCAGGACGGCCTCAACTCCGACCACTTCGACAAGCTGCGCAACCTCGTGGCCAGGCTGAACCCGGTCAAGGCGATCTCGCTTGGCGTGATGGGCAATGCCGACCTGTTTGTGGGCGTGCAGGGGGCCTTTGGATATGCCGACGACCTGCACAACTTCGACGAGACCTCGGCGATCTTCGGCGGCGGCGGGCTGATCGAGGGCGTGGACGCGGCCTTCGAGGGCAGTATCGCCGTGGGGATCTGGCTGGAGCCTACAGCCGACATCGGCGGGTTTTACATCGGGGCCGAGGTGGACATCGACGAGGGCATGGGCGTGACCGCGCTGGCCTGTGCTTCCCATGACGACAACGACAAGTTCCGCGACGAGGAGGGCGTGAACCTCGATTTCGCCAAGGTGGTCATGATCGGGTTCCACGTCGGGCTGGGGGACGGCGTCGCGGCGGACGAGAGCTATTTCTTCGCCGGTCACATCACGAAATACCCGTCTTTCCAGACTGGCACGGCCAAGCATCAGGTGAACCTGACGACGATGCATTGTGGCAAGCAGGACGCGCGGGACAATGCGCAGGACAGCGTCACGCTGGTCTGGCGGGTCGATGGCGGCACGCAGCAATACGGTTATCCGATTTGGAACGACATCCAGATGCGCGGCACACCGAACAGCGACATTTACCAGGTGCCGCTGGGCACCGTGATAAAGTTCGACGAAAGCTTCGAGATCGACCTTTACGTCAATGGCCACATGGTGAAGACCCATCGCTGGCACGACCACGACTTCAAGGGGCCGGGGGACGTGCAAACGAAGACCTTCAGCAACGACGATTGCAGCTACGATTTTGGCGCGCGGTTGCAGTTCTAGGGGCGGTGTCCGCTGCGCAAGCGCCTTCGCGGCAGGCTCTTGGCAGGCTCGGGATGGGCCAGTTCTCCCTTGACAGGTAAGGCACACACGCGTAGGGACAGCCCACCAAAGGACGGGGCTTCGGCCCCGCCTTTCGTTTTTTGCAACAGACGTTCCGAAAGGGACGCGCGGTTCGAGGCCGGGGGAAGCCCCGCACAACGCCCGTCAGACGGGGGCCACAGGACGCGGGAAAGAAAAGGATACGCGCATGTTCGCGGTAATGAAAACCGGCGGCAAGCAATACAAGGTCCAGGCGGGCGACGTGCTCCGCGTGGAGAAGCTGGCTGCCGATGCGGGCGAAACCGTCCAGTTCAATGATATCCTGATGCTGGGTGGCGATTCGGTCACCGTTGGCGCGCCCCTCGTGGCCGGTGCCGCGGTTCAGGCCGAAGTGGTCGACCAGATCAAGGGCGAGAAGCTCATTCACTTCGTGAAGCGTCGCCGCAAGCACAGCTCGCAGCGCACCAAGGGCCACCGCCAGAAGCTGACCCTCGTCAAGATCACCGAGATCCTGGCATCGGGCGCAGACGCCACCGGCGTGAAGGCCGCGATCGGTTCGGGTTCCGCACCGAAGGCCGCGTCCTCCGCAGCAGCAGCCCCCAAGGCCGCCGCCGCAGGTGACGACCTGACCCAGATCACCGGTGTCGGCCCCGCCGCCGCCAAGAAGCTGAACGAAGCCGGCATCAACACCTTCGCCGACCTCGCCGCCGTGAACCCCGAGACTTTCGAGGGCGCAAAGGTGAAGGCCGAGTGGGTCGAGCAGGCAAAGACGCTGGCGTAAGCCGCGATAGGTAAGGAGAGAGACACATGGCACATAAAAAGGCAGGCGGTTCCTCCCGCAACGGTCGCGACTCTGCTGGTCGTCGTCTTGGTGTGAAACTGTACGGTGGCCAGGCGGCCATCCCGGGCAACATCATCGTGCGTCAGCGCGGCACCAAGTTCTGGCCGGGCCAGGGCGTCGGCATGGGGCGCGACCACACCATCTTCGCCACCGTCGAGGGCGCCGTGACCTTCAACAAAGGTCTGAAGGGTCGCACCTTCATTTCGGTCCTGCCAGTGGCCGAGGCTGCGGAGTAAGCCGTTCTTCACGTTTGAAGAGTATTCAGACAGGGGATCGGCCAACCGGCCGGTCCCCTTCGCATTTTTTGCACCGAGACATTGATTTCGGGTCGAAAATTCCGGGGTTGGCCATACATCGGACAAGAATGTCCGCTACCCCAGACCCTCGCGTTACCGAGGGAGTGCACAGAGGAGAGTGCAGATGGGCCTTGATACCACCACCGTAAAGGTGCCGCATCAGGCGGCGCCCTGTCCCTCGCGTCAGCCGACCGTGGAAACCGAACGCTTTGACCTGCGTCCGGTGCGCCGCGCCGATATGGGCTTGTGGGAGATGTACGCCAAGGACGAGCGCGTCGCGACCATGACGCCGACGATCCCGCATCCGCTGCCCCCCGGCGCGTCCGAGGCATTCGTGACCCGCGCCATGGCCGAAGACCGCGATACGGACTTCTGGGCAATGGACGGCACGAAATCGCACAAGTCCGAATTCATGGGCGTCATCAAGCTGCTGCGCATGGACCGCAACCAGTCCGAGGTCCGCTACTGGGTGGCCCCGGCGTTCTGGAACACGGGCCTCGCGTCCGAGGCCGTGCGCGCGCTGGTCGAGGCCAACCCGATGGGCAACAAGACGGTGTTCGCCTCGGTCTTCCAGGACAACCCGGCCTCGGCCCGTGTCTTGGTCAATTGCGGCTTCGAATACATCGGCGACGCCGAATCCTATTCCATTGCCCGTGCGGCCAAGGTCCCAACCTGGACCTACCTGAAGAAACTCGGCTGAGGAAACGCCCATGCTCCGATCCGAGCGGCTGGTCCTCCGGCCGCTCACCGGGGCGGACGCGGACTGGATACACACACAGATCACCCGACCTGAAGTGCATCGCCGGCTGGCCGGCGTGCCCTTTCCCTGCGGGCGTGCCACCCAAGGCGCGCCGATCACCAGCGGCTGTGTCGAGGCCGACGCCGCCTCAGAAAACGTCCTGCGCAAGCGGGGCTCTACCGTGACCGGCCGTGTCACCCGCCAAGCGCCGTTGCCTGGCCGGGACGACACGGCCCTCCGCTCTCGGCTGGACCCCGAAACACCTATCCCGCAAGCCCCTGCGCAGCCTGCCGCTTGAGAACCCGCCGATTCCCGGCTACATGCCGCTTACCCTTTCGAAAGCATGCCCCATGAAATTCCTCGATCTCTCCAAGGTCTACATCCGCTCCGGTTCCGGAGGGAACGGCTGCGTCTCTTTCCGCCGCGAGAAGTTCGTCGAATTCGGCGGTCCCGATGGCGGTGACGGTGGCAAGGGCGGCTCGATCTGGGCCGAGGCCGTGGACGGCCTGAACACCCTCATCGACTTCCGTTACCAACAGCATTGGTTCGCGCAGAACGGGCAGGGCGGCATGGGCCGCGTCCGCACCGGCAAGGACGGCGAAGACCTCGTGCTCAAGGTTCCCGTCGGCACCGAGATCTTCGAAGAAGACGAGGAAACCGTCGTCGCGGACCTGTCGAAACTGGGCGACCGCGTGTTGCTGGCCAAGGGCGGCAACGGCGGCTGGGGCAACCTGCATTTCAAGACCTCGACCAACCAGGCGCCGCGCCGCGCCAATCCCGGGCAGGAGGGCATCGAACGCACCCTCTGGCTGCGGCTGAAGCTGATCGCCGACGTGGGTCTCGTGGGGCTGCCCAACGCGGGCAAATCCACCTTCCTCGCCGCCACGTCGAACGCGCGGCCGAAGATCGCGGATTACCCCTTTACCACGCTGCACCCGAACCTTGGCGTGGTGAACGTGGACAACACCGAATTCGTCGTCGCCGACATCCCCGGCCTGATCGAAGGCGCGCACGAGGGCCGTGGCCTGGGTGACATCTTCCTCGGTCACGTCGAACGCTCGGCCGTGCTGCTGCACCTGATCGACGGCACCTCCGGCACGCTGATCGAGGATTGGCAGACCATCTGCGATGAACTCGACGCCTATGGCGCAGGGCTGGCGGAAAAGCCGCGCGTCACTGTGCTGAACAAGATCGACGCCATGGACGCCGAGGAACGCGCCTTCCTCAAGGACGAACTGGAGGCCGCCGGGGCCGAGAACGTCATGCTCATGTCCGGCGCGACCAAGGAAGGCGTGACCGAGGTGCTGCGCGCCCTGCGCCCGCATGTGGACGCCCGCCGCGCTGCCGACAAGCCCGTCGATCCCGAAGCCGAGTCCGAGGGGGACGCGCCTTGGAAACCCTGACCGCCTCGCACAGCGACCAGTCCGACGCGCTGGCCTCCGCGACCCGCGTGGTGGTCAAGATCGGCTCGGCGCTGCTGGTGGACCGCAAGACCGGCGACCTGCGCACCGACTGGCTCGCCGCCATCGCCGAGGACATCGCCGCGCAAAAGGCCGCTGGCAAGGACGTGATCCTCGTGTCCTCGGGGTCCATCGCGCTGGGGCGCGGGCTGCTCGGCCTGCCCCAGACCGCCCTGCCGCTGGAACAGTCGCAGGCCGCCGCCGCCTGTGGCCAGATCCGCCTTGCCCACGCCTGGGCCGAGGCGCTGGCCAAACACGGGCTGACCACCGCGCAGGTTTTGGTGACGCTGGAGGACAGCGCCGACCGCCGACGTTATCTGAATGCGCGCGCCACCATGTCGACGCTTCTTGCCCATGGCGCGGTGCCCATCGTCAACGAGAACGACACCGTCGCCACCGATGAAATCCGCTACGGCGACAACGACCGCCTCGCGGCGCAGATCGCCGTCACCACCGGTGCCGACCTGCTGATCCTGCTCTCGGACGTGGACGGGCTCTACACCGGCAACCCCAACGACGACCCCACGGCGCAGCACCTCGCCATCATCGACGACATCACCCCCCAGATCGAGGCCATGGCCGGTGACGCCGGATCCGGTCTGTCCAAGGGCGGGATGAAGACCAAGGTCATGGCGGCCAAGACCGCCACCGCCTCGGGATGCGCGATGATCATCATGCACGGGGCCGACAACCACCCCCTGCAACGCCTGACCAGCGGTGCGCGTCACACGACCTTCACCGCCACCACCGACCCGCATGCCGCCCGCAAGCGCTGGATCGCGGCGATGAAATCCCAAGGCACGCTGCATGTGGACGAGGGCGCCAACCGCGCGCTGCACAACGGGAAATCCCTGCTGCCCGCCGGGATCACCCGCGTCGAGGGCAGCTTTGGCCGGGGCGACCCGGTGACTCTGCGCGCGCCTGACGGCACCACGCTGGGGCAGGGCCTTGCCCGCTACACCGCCGAAGAGGCCCGCCTGATCGCCGGTCATCAATCCCGCGAGATCGAGGAAATCCTCGGCTACCCGGGCCGCGCCGTGCTGATCCACCGCGACGACATGGCGCTCTGACGCGACCAGGGCAGGGGCCGGAACCTCCAGCTTTGCACCCCTGCTTCTTCTTGGTAAAAATACTCAACTCCAACCCCTCAACCAAAGGCCAGAGCCATGAAGGATCTCACCGATATCCCCGCCCTGATGCACGACATCGGACGCCGCGCCCGCGCGGCTGCGAGCGAGTTGGCCTTTGCCCCAGCCGCCGCCAAACAAAAGGCGCTGGAAGAGGCGGCCAGACACCTCTGGGACAACCGCGCCGCCGTGATCGAGGCCAATGCCGAAGACCTGAAATACGGCGAGGAAAAAGGCCTGAGCGCGGCCATGATGGACCGCCTCAGACTGACCGAGGACCGCATCGCCGCGATCCGCGACAGTCTCAACACCGTCGCCGCCCAGAACGATCCCGTGGGCGAGGTCATCACCGAATGGGACCGCCCGAACGGCCTGCATATCAAGCGCGTGCGCACGCCGCTGGGGGTGATCGGCGTGATCTATGAATCGCGCCCCAACGTGACCGCCGACGCGGGCGCGCTGTGCCTGAAGGCCGGGAATGCCGTGATCCTGCGCGGCGGCTCGGAATCCCTGCATTCGTCGCAGGCCATCCACGCCAGCCTCGTCCACGGCCTGCAGGCAGCGGGCCTGCCCGAGGATGCGATCCAGATGGTGCCGACCCGCGACCGCGCCGCCGTGTCGGAAATGCTGTCCATGGTCGACTACATCGACGTGATCGTGCCGCGCGGGGGCAAGGGTCTCGTGGGGCTCGTGCAGCGCGAAGCCCGTGTGCCGGTCTTTGCCCACCTCGAAGGCATCGTGCACATCTACATCGACAAGGACGCCGATCCTGTGAAGGCGCTGAGCGTGGTCAAGAACGCCAAGACCCGCCGCACCGGGATCTGCGGTGCCGCCGAATGCCTGCTGATCCACCGCGACGTGGTGGACACGATTGGGCAAGGGCTTGTGAAGGCGCTGATCGAGGCCGGCGTCGAAGTGCGCGCCGACGCGACCTTGCAGGCCATCGTGGGCACCGAAGCGGCGACCGAGTCCGACTGGGGCAAGGAATATCTCGACATGATCATCGCGGCCAAGGTCGTGGACGACATCGACGCGGCCATCGCGCATATCCGACAGTATGGCTCGAACCACACCGATGCCATCATCACCGAGGACGACGCCGCCGCGGCGCGCTTCTTCCAGCGGCTCGATTCCGCGATCCTGATGCGCAACGCCTCGACCCAATTCGCGGACGGCGGCGAGTTCGGCATGGGCGCGGAAATCGGCATCGCCACCGGCAAGATGCACGCCCGTGGCCCGGTGGGCGTCGAGCAGCTGACCTCTTTCAAGTATCTCGTCGAAGGCGACGGCGCGATCCGCAGCTGAAGGAGCCCGTCGGCTTGCGCGCTGTCGCGGCGGTCCGGCGGGTAGGTTGTCGAGATGTGTCGCCCTCGCGGCGCTCGGGCGGGGAGTTCATCAAGATATGTCGCCCTCGCTGCGCTCGGGCGATCGGCCGGGGGGCTTTGCCCCCCGGACCCCCCAAGGGTATTTGGAAAACCAAAGAAGCAGGTGACGGGACCGGGCTGGAGACGGCTTTGTCTGTGACCACGGGCGGGGAGACGCGCCGTCAGGCGATCTTGACCGTCAGATTGTCCGGGCCTACCTGTGCCAGAAGTTGACGGCCATGGGCCTGGGCGAGGATGGGCAGCAGGGCGAAATGCACCTTGTCGGCGGGCGGTTCCGGCAGCTCCCCGACGCCGTTGAGGTGATCCCAGAGAGCGCGGTCGGCGTTTACGCGTGGTCCCGAGGCCCGCACTGTCCAGCCCGCCGCATCCCGGTCGAAATACACGTGGCCGCCCATAGGCAGCGCGCTTTCGCAGCACAGATGTGCCAGGAAACACAGCTGGACGTCCGTGCGGGCATGATCGCCCTCTTCGTTCCAGTCGGCTTTCAGCCGCCCGCCCTTGGAAATGGCGGACAAGGTGCTGCCGATCTCGCGCTTTGACATGCTGTGGCCTTCGCTCGCATGGCCAAAAGCCACCCGGAAGAAGCGGATCCGCGCCGCGGCGCTTTCGCAGCTGTCCTGGATCAGCGTCAGTTCGGGACTGTTCTTGCCCACGTCCCCGGTCAGTGACATCAGTTCCAATCCGTTCTGGATTGCGCCGATCGGACTGATTAGATCATGACACAGCCGCGAGCCGACCAAGGCGGCCAGGGTGGCACTGACATTTTGCATGGGCAATTCCTCCTGGAGGCGATGATATGACTGACCTGAACGCTTTTCTAGAACCTGGAATGCTGGTGCGCCATCCGGGACAGCCTGATTGGGGTCTGGGCCAGGTGCAATCCAACATCAACGGACGCATCACCGTCAACTTCCGGGATCAGGGCAAGGTTGTTCTGGATGGCTCTGTCGTCGCCCTTCTGCCTGTTTTCGAAACCTAAATTATTGGTTCAGGCGTTGAGAAATGGTTAACCAAGCTCAAGGGGCGCAGGCCCGGCAGGCAAACGGGCCGGAAAATGGATGGGTAAGGGTATGAGTGACAGCTTCACGGTGCATCTGGCCCGCGACGAGAGCGATGTTCGGGACGCGCAGCGTCTGCGGTACGAGGTCTTCGTGGCCGAACTGGGCGGCGACGGCGCCCTCGTGGATCACGAGAACCGGCTGGAGCGGGATCGGTTCGATCCGTATTTCGATCACCTGCTGGTGCGCGATCCTGCGCGGGACGAAAGGGTCGTGGGCGTCTACCGCCTGTTGCGCGATGACCGCGCCCGCGAGGCTGGGCAGTTCTACTCCGAAGACGAATACGACCTGACGGCCCTGCGGCGCTCCGGGCGGCGTCTACTGGAACTTGGACGCTCCTGCCTGCATCCCGACTATCGCGGCGGTCCGGCCATGTTTCACCTCTGGCAGGGGCTGGCCGATTACGTTCTGGATCACGGCATCGAGGTGCTGTTCGGCACGGCTTCCTTCCACGGCACCGACGTGGCGCAGCTGGCGCCCTCGCTGTCGCTGCTGCATCACCGCCATCTCGCGCCCGAGGACTTGCGGGTACGGGCGCGTGCCTTTCAGTCCATGGACCTTGTCCCCGAGGCCGAGATTGACCGCGTACAGGCCATGCTGGAGGTGCCCGCGCTGATAAAGGCCTACCTGCGGCTGGGGGGCTGCGTGGGCGAGGGGGCCTTTGTCGATCACGCTTTCAACACGACCGACGTCTGTCTTGTCATGGACACCGCGAAGATGACAGAGCGTCAGCGCGCGCTTTACACGCGGGAGCGTGCGACGTGAGCCCGACCTGGGACGACGGCGCTGCCCCGCCGCAGCATCCGTCCTTCACTCTGGCGGACAAGCTGCGCATCGTGGCGCGCGGTGTGCCGGTCCTGCTGGTGCTGGGGTTTGGTCTTGTGCTGCTCGGGCTGACGCGCCTCATTGAGGCACCGCTGTTTGGCCCGGAACGCCCCGTGTCAGCGGGCATCGTCAAGGGGGTCTGTCGCATCGTCCTGCGCCTGATGGGGCTGAGGGTGCGTATCACGGGGCCGCGCATGACCGGCCCCGGGGCCATCGTGGCGAACCATTCGTCTTGGCTGGACATCTTTGTGCTGAACGCCTGCCGCACGGTGTTTTTCGTATCCAAGGCCGAAGTCGCGGGCTGGCCGGGCATCGGGCTTCTGGCAAGGGCCACGGGCACGGTCTTCATCTCGCGCGACCGCCGCGAGGCCGGGGCACAAACCGCCGTGTTCCGCGAGCGCCTGTCTCACGGCCACCGCCTGATGTTCTTCCCCGAGGGCACCTCGACCGATGGCCTGCGTGTGCTGCCGTTCAAGTCGACGCTCTTTGCGGCCTTCTTTGACGAGACGCTGGTGCACGAGATCCAGTTGCAGGCCATGAGCGTGATCTACCATGCGCCCGAGGGCACGGATGCGCGGTTCTACGGTTGGTGGGGGGATATGGATTTCGCCCCGTCGATGCTGCGCGTTCTGGCGCAGCCTCGGCATGGCTTGGTCGACCTGATCTGCCATGCGCCGGTGCGTGTGGATGATTTCGCGAACCGCAAGAGCCTCGCCAGCCACCTTGAGGAGCAGGTACGGGCGGGACACGCGATGGGGCTTGTCGGTCGGACCTGATCGGCGGGATCAGCGCGTGACTTGGTTCGTCGCGCGCGGTCTGCGCCCGCGTGGGGGCTCTGCCCCCGTCCTGCGGACTCCCCCGAGGGTATTTGGAAAACCAAAGAAGGAGGGGGCGGTCCGGGACAGAGCGTGGTCGTCCGGGACCAGGCCGGTCAGCCTGCCATGGCTGCCTGAAGGCGCTTGAGCGCGGCGAGCGGGTCGTCCTGCGACCAGATCTCCTCGCCGATGGCGAAGAAGTCGGTGACGGGGGTCAATTGGCGGACGAGGTCCTCGGTCAGCCCGCCTTCGGCAACGACGGGAACCTCGATCATCTCGGACCACCACTGGAACAGCTCGTGTTCGGCCAATGCGCCGTCGCCCAACGCGCCGCCCACCGGGCCGAAGCTGACGTAATCCGCGCCACCTTCGCCGGCGGTCATGCCGTCGTGGCGCGACTGGGCGCAGTAGCTGCCTACGATGGCATCCGGCCCCAGCGCCTTGCGCGCAGCGCGTACCGAGCGGGACCCGTTCAGCAGGTGCACGCCGTCCAGCCCCAGCCGTTCGGCCAGCACCACATGGGTGTCGATCACCAGCGCCACGTCCACCTGATGTGCCACCTCGCGGATCGCATCCGCCGCGCGCATCAGCTTGTCCTCGTCACGGGTGGCGAGGCTCAGGCGCAGGCAGGCGGTTTCGACCTCGTTCATCAAGCGCGCCAGCTGGCCGGGAAAGCTCGAGAGTTCGAACTCCGGCGGGGTGACGAGGTAGATCTGCGGCGTCTGCGCTTCGGTGGTCATGTCGGTCCTCCTGACAGATCGGTGTCTTAGCCGAGGGATTGCCGTTTGACCATGGGGATTTGGCAGCAGGCCGAGGGGCAGGTGGCAGGGACGGATGCCTTTGGCGGGCGTCTTTGCACAGCACAGAAACAAGGGCGCGGGGCTTGTCCCCCGGTGTCTGCCGCTTTAGGCGGGGGCGGAACTGCAAGCGGAGGGCTTCATGCCGACAGGAACACCGCAGCCGGCCATCGTGCTGGTGCGCCCGCAGATGGGCGAGAACATTGGCGCCGCCGCGCGCGCCATGTGGAACTTCGGCCTCGACCGGATGCGCGTCGTCGGCCCGCGCGACGGCTGGCCGAATTCCAAGGCCGTGGCCATGGCCTCGGGGGCGGGTCGTCTGCTGGACGAGGCGCAGCACGTCGACACCCTGCCCGAGGCACTCGCCGATTGCCATTTCGTGCTGGCCACCACGGCGCGCTCGCGCGACTTGACGAAAACCGTTTACGAGCCGCGCGAGGCCATGCAGGAAGCCGCGCGACGCATCGCCGCTGGTCAGAAGGTCGCTGTCATGTTCGGCCCGGAGCGCGCCGGGCTGGAAAACGAGGACGTGGCGCAGGCCAATGCCATCGTCACGGTCCCGGTCAACCCAGAGTTCTATTCCCTCAACCTCGCGCAATGCGTGCTGCTGATGTCCTACGAATGGCAGCGCGCCGTGGCCGAGATCGCCCCGAAGGTCGACGCGCTGGCGGGGACCGAGATGGCGCTTGGCCATGAGGTCGAACACCTCGCGCGCCATTACGAGGACCGGCTGGACGAGGCGGGGTTTTTCTTTCCGGAAACCAAGGCGCAGGGCATGAAGACCAACCTGCGCAACATGTGGTCGCGGATGCCGCTGACCCGCGCTGACGTCCAGATGCTGCATGGCATGATGCGGCAGGTGGTGCGTTGGGCCGGAAAGGCCGAGGGACAGAAAAAGGCCGACTGACGGGGACGCGCCAGTCGGCCAGGAGCCGGACCGGCCAGGGAGGAAGCCGGTCCTTGCGGGGGCAGGGGCCGCGCAAGGGCGGCGGCTGCCCGAAATGCCCCGAGGTCTGCCGTCCTGCTGCCCGCACGACTGGCGACCCCGGGTCAAGCCGATCCCTGTCCGACAAACGCGAAGCGGCTGGCCCGGCGGATCGGATCGGCTTGGTGTACCGGGTCCGGGCGTCGGCATCGTTGCCGGATCGCACCACCGGTGACGGCGGGGCGACTTGGCCGGGACCCGGCCATGTTCGTATTCAGGATGCGCGCGGACCCTTGGGGAATGCGGGCGTTGCGCACAGGGCGGCAGATGGCCTGCCGGGAAATGCTGTGTTCCGAAAGGTCCGATGCTCCGGCCCTTGGTAGGTATGGGTTCAGTCTATCAGCCTCAAGTTGCGCCCGTAAGTCAGGAATGCCTGACGTTCTCAGCCTCAGCCGCGAAAGATCCCGGTCATGTACTTCGGCACCATGACACCGCGCGGAATCGCCGGACTGCTGCGATACGTCGGGCTTGGCTGCACCGGCCGGGGGGCTGGCGACGGGCGTACCACCATCGGCGGCTCTGCCTGAACCCGGCGCGTGCTGCACCCGCTGGGCCGCAAATACCCGGCCGAGACCCAGGCCGTGCCGCCCCCGGAGCGGACCATGGCCCAGCTGCCTTGCCAGCGCAGCACCTCCACGCGGGCGCAGGGCGACAGGGTCGCCACCTTGGGATAGGTGACGCCGGGGCCACTGCGCACGTTCAGCGCGCTTTGTCCGACCCAGGCTGTGTCGGCCTCCGCCACGGAGGCCATCAGGAAAACAGATGCAACGATACCGGAAAATGTACAGGTCTTCATGGTCGGTCCCTCGTCCATATGCCCCGTCAGGTGCCGAGGCGCGTGCCTGTCTTCCTGCTCCGTACATTTCAAATAGGGATGCGGGCGGCATGTTTCAGGTCAGGCATTCCTGACCCTGCGTCAGTCACGCGATGCGGATTTCCCACTCAAGCACGCCACCGTGATCCGCGCGCTTTCGACGCCACGCTCTGCCTTGCAGCCGGGGCCGCGCACACTATTGTAGCGCCCGACGAACAGACGACCTGAGAGGGAACCCGGGCATGGCGGAAAAACGCAAGCTTTTCGAGGAGGTAGGGGCCGAGACGCCCAAGGCCGCGCCGAAGGGTGGCATGATCGACGCGGGCCGTGGCGGCGCGCGCGGTGCCATCCGTGCCTGGCTCATGGTGCTTTTCGCCCTCGTCATGGCGATGATCGTCGTGGGCGGGCTGACCCGTCTGACCGACAGCGGCCTGTCCATCACCGAATGGAAGCCGCTCACCGGCGCGATCCCCCCGACCAGCGCCGAGGCCTGGGAGGCGGAATTCGCCCTCTACCAGCAGATCCCGGAATACCAGTTGCAGAACAAGGGTATGACGCTGGAAGAGTTCAAGGGCATCTACTGGTGGGAATGGGGCCACCGTCAGCTGGGTCGCGTCATCGGTCTGGTCTGGGCGCTTGGCTTCTTTGGCTTCCTGATCGCGCGCAAGATCCCGACCGGCTGGACGGGTCGCCTGCTGATCCCCGGCGTGCTTGGCGGCGTGCAGGGAGCGGTGGGCTGGTGGATGGTGTCCTCGGGCCTTGGGCACGGGATGCTGGACGTGGCCTCCTACCGGCTTGCCACGCACCTTGGCCTTGCCTTCGTGATCCTTGGTTTCATCGCGTGGTACACCTACGCGCTGGCCCGGCCCGAGCGTGACCTCATGCAGGCCCGCCGCAGCGCCGAGCCAAAACTGTTTTCCATGTCCACCGGCCTTCTGCACTTTGCCTTCCTGCAAATCCTGCTGGGCGCACTGGTGGCGGGCATCGACGCGGGCCGCAACTATCCCAGCTGGCCGCTGATGGAAGGCGGGCTTTGGCCGTCCGGCATGTTCGAGATCGAACCGCTCTGGCGCAACTTCTTTGAAAACTCCGGTCTCGTGCAATTCTTGCACCGAATGGCGGGCTACCTGCTGTTCGCCTTCGGCGTGGTGGTCTGGCTGCGTGGGCGGCGCTCTGCCAATCGCGATACGCAATTCCGCTTCAACGCGGTCTTTGCCATGTTGCTCCTGCAAGTGGTGCTTGGTATCGTTACGGTTGTATACTCCGCGCCCGTTCAGATCGCCATCGTGCACCAGCTGGGCGCCGTACTTCTTTGGGCATTGATCCTGCGGGCACGCTTTGCCGCCCGTTACCCTCTGCCGCAATCTGTTCGAGGATAACCAGATGGTTCAGGCGTTTAATGAGTTGATGGCCTTCCAGCGCGACACCGAGGCGCTGGGGCAGGTGGCCGGTCGCCTTGGCTGGGACCAGGAAACCGTGATGCCGCGCGGCGCCAGCGACCAGCGCAGCGACGAAAGCGCCGCCATGGAAAGCGTGCTGCACCAGCGCCGCATCGACCCGCGCATTCCCGAATGGCTGGCGCAAATCGACGCCGAGGCATTGGACACGGTCGGGCAGGCGCAACTGCGCCGCATCCGCCGCGACTACGACCGCACCGCAAAGGTGCCGGAACGGCTCGCCATGGCCCTGGCGCGCACCACCAGCCGCGCCCATGTGATCTGGGCCGAAGCGCGCGCCGACGACGATTTCGCCGCCTTCGCACCGATCCTGCAAGAGGTCCTCGACCTGCGCCGCGAAGAGGCCTCGGCCCTGGCCGATGGCGGCGACCTCTACGAGGCGCTGCTCGACGGCTATGAACCGGGCGCAAAGGTCGCCAATCTCGACGCCATGTTCGGCGCGCTGCGCCCGCGCCTCGTCGCCCTGCGCGAGGCGGTTCTGGCCAAGCCCGAACTCCCCGGCCTGAGCCAGTCCTTCGACGAACACGGCCAGATGAAGCTAGCCCGCCTGCTGGCCAAAACCTTTGGCTACGATTTCAAACGCGGCCGCGTCGACAAGGCGGTGCATCCCTTCAGCTCCGGCTCGGGCGACGATGTGCGCATCACCACCCGCACCGAACCGCTGGACCCGTTCAACTGCCTCTATTCCACGATCCACGAGGTCGGCCACGGCTGTTACGAACAGAACGTCGATGCCGCCTACCGCCTGACGCCGATCGGGCAGGGCGCGTCCATGGGTGTGCATGAATCCCAAAGCCGGATCTACGAGAACCAGCTTGGCCGTTCGCGCGCCTTCACCGGCTGGCTCTACGGCCAAATGCGCGACACCTTTGGCGACTTCGGCATCGCCGACGAAAACGCGTTCTACGCCGCGGTGAACCGGGTCAAGAACGGCTACATCCGCACCGAGGCAGACGAGCTACAGTATAACCTTCACGTCCTCCTGCGCTTCGATCTGGAACGCGCCATGGTCTCGGGCGACCTCAACGTGGGCGATCTCGAAACCGCGTGGAATGACCGGTTCAAGGCCGACTTCGGGTTCGAGGTGGACAAACCGTCCAACGGCGTCCTGCAAGACGTGCACTGGTCGGCGGGGCTGTTCGGCTATTTCCCGACCTACACGCTGGGCAATGTCTACGCGGGCTGCCTGTACAAGGCGCTCACAGCCGCGGTGCCAGACCTCGACGCTCAACTGGCAAAGGGCGATACCGCTGCTGCCATCAGCTGGCTGCGCGACAACCTACAGCAACACGGCGGGCTTTACGAGCCGCGCGAGATCGTCACCCGCGCCATCGGCGAAGCCCCGTCAGAAGAGCCGTTGCTGAACTATCTCGAAGAAAAATTCCGTAACCTCTATGCTTTATAAAGGGCTGGCGAGAACCCACCGGTGAAAATCGGCGTCTTCAAGCCGTAGGTCATGAAACGGGTTTCGCCTCCTTCGGAGGCGATCCG
>NZ_JBNAGB010000027.1:9238-69238 GCF_049800975.1 Sagittula sp. S175 | reverse complement strand
GATCCCCCTAGTCTCCACCACTCACTTCACTTGAGTGAAGCGAGGTCTTAACGTCGAACGATTGTATCGGTAAGCATCTGCGGATGTTTACCCGTCCAATCGGACGCATCATTCACATCGTATAGAGAGAAACAATCAACATTGCTTGATTGCCATAAGTAGTTGGCAATCTCGGTTGGTTCGCCCCGTTACCGGGAAAGCCGCAAGGCTGGATCGGGAATGGAACAAGGCGAAGGTTCTTCTTTGGTCTAGCCGGCCGAAGCGGAATATCCCTTCCGAAACGAGCAATCGTTGTCCAAGTCAAGTACACTAACCAAGTCACTTTAACCGAGTGACAAGTCCTCGCGACAACGCGAGGGCGGGAAAGTATGCTTTGTCCGGTAAGAGAGCGGGGCGGTCTGCCGACCGTGTCACTCTTTGCGAGGGCCACACGAACCAGCGTGGCATCAACCTTGCTCTTACTGGATCAAATCAAGCGCGAGAAGGGCGTTTGGTGGATGCCTTGGCAGCAAGAGGCGATGAAGGACGTGATACTCTGCGATAAGTCATGGGGAGCCGAGAATAGGCTTTGATCCATGAATCTCCGAATGGGGCAACCCACCTGATACTCTGTTGTAATTGCCTTCGGGCAGCCTACAGCGGGGTAAACCAGGTACTTCTTACCTGAATACATAAGGTTTGAAGAGCAAACCCGGGGAACTGAAACATCTAAGTACCCGGAGGAAAGGAAATCAATTGATACTCCCCTAGTAGCGGCGAGCGAACGGGGACCAGCCGAGCCTTGAGAACGATCAGAACATGCTGGAAAGCATGGCCATAGCGGGTGACAGCCCCGTATGAGAAGTTTGATGGGACGTATTAAGTAGGGCGGGACACGTGAAATCCTGTCTGAAGATCGGAGGACCACCTTCGAAGGCTAAGTACTCCTTGCTGACCGATAGCGAACCAGTACCGTGAGGGAAAGGTGAAAAGCACCCCGACGAGGGGAGTGAAACAGTACCTGAAACCGAACGCCTACAATCAGTCGGAGCTTCCTTGCGAAGTGACGGCGTACCTTTTGTATAATGGGTCATCGACTTGGTCTATCTAGCAAGCTTAAGCCGTTAGGTGTAGGCGCAGCGAAAGCGAGTCTTAATAGGGCGTCGAGTTAGATGGATCAGACCCGAAACCGAGTGATCTAGGCATGACCAGGATGAAGATAAGGTAACACTTATTGGAGGTCCGAACCCACACCTGTTGAAAAAGGTCGGGATGAGTTGTGCCTAGGGGTGAAAGGCCAATCAAACTCGGAGATAGCTGGTTCTCCGCGAAATCTATTTAGGTAGAGCGTCATCCGAATACCCCGGGGGGTAGAGCACTGGATGGGTAATGGGGCCCCACAGGCTTACTGATCCTAACCAAACTCCGAATACCCGGGAGTACTAGATGGCAGACACACTGCGGATGCTAACGTCCGTAGTGAAGAGGGAAACAACCCTGACCTCCAGCTAAGGCCCCCAATTCATGGCTAAGTGGGAAAGCAGGTGGGACGACCAAAACAACCAGGAGGTTGGCTTAGAAGCAGCCATCCTTTAAAGATAGCGTAACAGCTCACTGGTCTAATCAAGTTGTCCTGCGGCGAAGATGTAACGGGGCTCAAGCCATGAGCCGAAGCTGAGGATGCACATAGTGCATGGTAGCGGAGCGTAGTGTGACATAGCACTCATCCGTATTTGCATCCCACGGGATGTAATGACGGATAGAGTGCTTTCTGTGAAGCCGGGGCGTGAGCCATCCGGTGGAGAGATCACTAGCGAGAATGATGACATGAGTAGCGACAAAGAGTGTGAGAGACACTCTCGCCGAAAGTCCAAGGGTTCCTGCTTAAAGCTAATCTGAGCAGGGTAAGCCGGCCCCTAAGGCGAGGCCGAAAGGCGTAGTCGATGGGAACCAGGTTAATATTCCTGGGCCAGAAGGATGTGACGGATCGTGGCGGCGTGCAGGTCTTATCGGATTGACCTGTATCCAAGACGGTTCCTGGAAATAGCCCTTCATGAGACCGTACCCTAAACCGACACAGGTGGACTGGTAGAGTATACCAAGGCGCTTGAGAGAACGATGTTGAAGGAACTCGGCAAAATACCTCCGTAAGTTCGCGAGAAGGAGGCCCGGTACATGAGTGCCGGGGGCACAAACCAGGGGGTGGCGACTGTTTATTAAAAACACAGGGCTCTGCGAAGTCGCAAGACGACGTATAGGGTCTGACGCCTGCCCGGTGCCTGAAGGTTAAAAGGAGGGGTGAGAGCTCTGAATTGAAGCCCAGGTAAACGGCGGCCGTAACTATAACGGTCCTAAGGTAGCGAAATTCCTTGTCGGGTAAGTTCCGACCTGCACGAATGGCGTAACGACTTCCCCGCTGTCTCCAACATCGACTCAGCGAAATTGAATTGCCTGTCAAGATGCAGGCTTCCCGCGGTTAGACGGAAAGACCCCGTGCACCTTCACTACAGCTTCGCACTGGCATCAGTCACAACATGTGCAGGATAGGTGGTAGGCTTCGAAGCAGGGACGCCAGTCCCTGTGGAGCCTCCCTTGAGATACCACCCTTGTTCTGATTGATGTCTAACCGCGGTCCGTTATCCGGATCCGGGACCCTGCGTGGTGGGTAGTTTGACTGGGGCGGTCGCCTCCTAAAGCGTAACGGAGGCGCGCGAAGGTTGGCTCAGAGCGGTCGGAAATCGCTCGTTGAGTGCAATGGCATAAGCCAGCCTGACTGCGAGACTGACAAGTCGAGCAGAGACGAAAGTCGGCCATAGTGATCCGGTGGTCCCAAGTGGGAGGGCCATCGCTCAACGGATAAAAGGTACGCCGGGGATAACAGGCTGATACTGCCCAAGAGTCCATATCGACGGCAGTGTTTGGCACCTCGATGTCGGCTCATCTCATCCTGGGGCTGGAGCAGGTCCCAAGGGTATGGCTGTTCGCCATTTAAAGAGGTACGTGAGCTGGGTTTAGAACGTCGTGAGACAGTTCGGTCCCTATCTGCCGTGGGTGTAGGATACTTGAGAGGAGTTGCCCCTAGTACGAGAGGACCGGGGTGAACGTTCCACTGGTGGACCAGTTGTCGTGCCAACGGCAGTGCTGGGTAGCTATGAACGGACAGGATAACCGCTGAAGGCATCTAAGCGGGAAGCCCCCCTCAAAACAAGGTATCCCTGAGGACCGTGGTAGACCACCACGTCGATAGGCCGGAGATGTAAGTGCAGCAATGCATTCAGTTGACCGGTACTAATGGTCCGATAGGCTTGATTTGATCCAGTAACAGCCAGGTTACAAATCAAAGCATACACACAAGTGTAAAACACTTGGACAACAGTTGATCGTGTCTTTTTCCTCGGTTTGGTGGTCATAGCGAAAGCAATACACCCAGTCCCATCCCGAACCTGGCCGTTAAGTGCTTCCACGCCAATGGTACTGCGTCTCAAGACGTGGGAGAGTAGGTAACCGCCAAACCTAGTAAAGACACAACTCTCTATATAAAATGTGAAATTCTAAAAGGCCGTCCCTCTGGGGCGGCTTTTTGCTTTGCTAAGACGCCAGCATTATCAATCATCTTCCTATGTTGTTTGCGTCAGAGCGCCAAAAAGATGCGTGACGCCATCACGACCCTCCGCGAGCGGCAGTAGCAGTCTCTGCCCGCTTTCCGGGATGTCCTGAACGTCAGCCAAGCCACGTAGACAGCGTAATATCGCGTCCCTGATGTTCCCCAAGTAAGCTTCGTGTTCCGCAGTGATCTCCAATCCCGTCAGGTCGGAACCCAGACGACGTTCCATCTCGGAACCCGCCCAAACGAAACGCAGCATCGGCAAGCCGGTTTCATGTTGGCGATCACAGGCGATCAGGAAGGAGCAGTCCGGTTGCGGAGCCTGGAGGTCGTTGACCAATGCGCAATCGGGCAGGGCGTGAAGCCGGTTGACCTGTTCGAACCACAAATCAAAGGCCGACCTCATCGCGGGATTCGACAGGGTCTGTCCGGCCTGCGCTGAAATCTCCAATGCCCGTAGGCTCAAACCTGCACCTGGATGGCGTTCCAGGTGCTCTAGAAGCGCCTGAGACAGGCTGAGTTCAGAGATCGGCTTGTGCAAGGTTGCGACGCCGGACAAGGGTTCCCGATCAGTGGTCATGCAAATGATGCTGCATCGTGGGGCCAATTGCTGCAGCTCTGCAATCAGCGCCTCGACATCGTCCACCACGGTATCGATATCCAGCAAGATAAGGTCCTTGGGGGCGGCGGTGAGCGCTGCCAAAGCCTCGCGAGGCGTTTTTGTACGGGACACGTCGTAGCGAAGCCCGATGAGCAGGTCGGCGAGAGCTGATGCCAATCGATCAGACGCTTCGACCAACAGGATCCGCGCGTCGCCATGCAATTCGGGCAACTGAATGCTGCCCGCAAGCTCGATCATCTCGCCGCGCAGGATGGCTCGCGCCAGATAAATGTCAATGCGGGTGCCTTCGCCTTCGGTGCTGGTGACGTGCACCGTTCCGCCGCATCGCTGCGCCAGATTATACGCCGATTGCAGGCCCAGGCCGGTGCCCGCGCCCCTTGGTTTGGTCGTGAAATAGGGCTCTCCCAGCCGCGCCAGAACTTCCGGGGACATGCCGGCACCGGTATCTTCGATCGAGAGGCACAGATAATCGCGCGGAAAGGTCCCCTCGGGCCGATCTTCCAGCGGGACATTACGAAGACTGACGCGAACCTCACCGGACCGTCCAGCTTGCCGAATGGCATCACATGCATTGGACAGGAGGTTGAACACGACTGCCGCAAACCGACCGGGTTCGCAATAGACGCTCCAACTGTCCTCAGGCAACAGCAATTCAAGCCGGTTACTATGGCCAATCAATTGCTGCATCAGACCGCGATCACGATCCAGCATTTCCGAAGGATCTGCCAACTCGGGGCGCAAATCGTCCTTTCGTGAAAAATCGAGCAATTGACGGAGCAGCGTCCGGCCACGCTCCACCGAGGCATCCACCTCGTCGAACAGAGTGGCATCGACCTGTCCGTCAAGCTTGCGTCGCACGATGCGTTGCGCGGATGTCATCACCGACAACACGTTGTTCATATCGTGCACCACCGAAGCGACGAAGGCGCCCATCGTCTGGACCTTGTCGGAGTGACTGTTGACTTGTTCCAGAACGCGAATGCGCTCGCGTTTGGTTTCCAGACGTCGCATCAGCTGGGCGTTTGTCTGGCGCAGCAGGGACAATTCGTCCTCGAGCGCTTGGTGCTTGGCTGTCATCTGCAGCAGCATTGCATTTCCCGCCGTATCGGGCAGCTGCGTCAGAAACAGCGTCCAATGCGGGCCCTGCATCCATTCGGGCAGGGCAGGCAAGTTGAGAGTGGCGCTGCCGGTGGTTCGTGCTTGTTCCAGAGCGTTTGCGATCGACTGGCTGTGCTCTCGCCCCCACCAGTCGGTGACCGGCTTGCCGGAGACGAGCGCCTCGAGGTCAGGGGAAAAGGTGCTGGCCGCGTCCGATCCAGTCCACTGTGCGTGGCCGTCGGGCGTCAACAGAGCAATGGCGATATTGCGTCTAGGGTCTGCTGTGTCGATCATGGTATAAGACGTACTTTTCGGAGCGCCAACGGGCCGCCCCGCGCTGCCACAATTATGAAGGTTAGTTATTTCCTTTTTGACTTTCAAGCGGTTGCAGATGGTTGATCAGTGCATCTTCGGTCGGAAGCCCGATTACGGGCATTGATGGGTTTGGACTGTGAATGTGTTCCTTTAATGCTAGTTTGTGATTGCCGCCGCATCTCATAGCGAGGACACGTCGATCTTACGATTCAATCTGACTTTCTGGCCAGTTGTTGCGCTTTGCGCTCTGGTGTTCCTGTCGATCTGGGGCGCGGCTCGTCTGGATCGCCTCACCCAGAGTTTCGAGCGGACGAGCGCGACATTTGTGCAAATGGAACGCGCGTTGGGCTACGTGGGCTTCATCCACCATTTCAAGAACTATATTCTGCGCCCGGGTGAAGATCGCTACCTTGCCATGGCGGTGGAGGAGTACCACGAAACACTGGACGCAATTTCGCAGTTGGACGCGTTGATCGCAGAGTTCGAGTTGACAGCCAATCTCCAGGATCTGAGGGCGACGGTGGAACTGTACGGCTCGATGCTGCCAGTGGCAGAGGCGATGCGCAGGGACGGGGCTACAATCCGGGAAATAGATGACGCAGTCCGAATTCCCGACGAAAAGGCCGAGCTGAACCTGGCGCGACTGGAACGGCAGATCCTGGGTCAACTCAAAGCCAAACGCGACGAGGAAGCACGCCTGCGCTCGTCGATTTATGCGCTTGCTGCGGCGTTCTCCATTGTGGCGATCGTCGTGACGTTTCGTGCCGCGACGGGAACCCAAAAGTCACTTCGGTTCCTGTCCTCTGTTCTGGACCGTGTCGACATGAAGGTTTGCATCACTGACTCTCGCGGCAAGATTGCATTCTTCAACCGGGCCTTTCGCGATTCCTACATGAAATACGGCTGGACCGTGCGGTCGGGGCAGGAATTGGCCGACCTTGCTTTGCATGTGACACCCCATCTTGTCGATCCGCGCATGGCGAACGAGGTTTTGTATCGGGAAGGAAGCGCGCATTCGGAGCGTGATATCTTTTACAAGGATGGCACGATCGAACACCTCAGCGATGACCGGCTGCCGGACGGAGGGCGCATGTTCCTTCGGCGCGATGTCACCGAGGCACGCATCAAGGAACAGCAGGCTGCGGCCGAGCGTGCCTCGATGATCGCACAGCTGCGCGCGTCGAACGAAGAACTCGAGAACTTTGCCAATGTCGCCTCGCATGACCTTCAGGAACCGCTGCGAGGGATTGCAATCAACGCGGGCTTCCTGATGCGCGAGGAGCTTTCGCCGAGCGCGCGTCAACGGCTGGAACGCATGGTCAGCATGTGCCGCCGCGAGCAGGATATGATCGACACGCTGCTGCGATACGCCCAGATAAACCGCATGGATTCCGCTACCCTGATTGAAGATCCGGAGCCAAGCGTACACGCCGTGATTTCGGATCTTGCGTCCATGATCTCCGAGGCCGATGCCGTGGTGACGGTCGAGACCGAATTGCCGCTTGTCCTGTGTTCTCCGGGCAAGCTGCGCAGCCTGTTCCAGAACCTCATCGAGAATGGGTTGAAATACAACGACAGCGCCACACCGCGCGTCGGGGTGGGCTTCCTTCACCAGACCCGCATCAATGGAAAAGACATGTCCGACGTTTTTTATGTTCGCGACAACGGAATTGGCATCGCCGAACAGGACAAAACGCGGATTTGGGATATCTTTACTCGCGGATCAGATGCGGAAAAACACGGGGGAGGGCGCGGCACAGGGGCGGGTCTTACCTTTGTCAAACGGATCATCGAGGGCTATGGTGGTATCATAGACTTCGAAACATCACCCGGCACGGGGACGAGGTTCTACTTTACATTGCCTTTGGCAACCGTCGAAGGTGAGGTAAACGATGCGACGCCATCAGAAATGGAGACCACATGAAAGGCATCCGGCGGATCATGATCGTCGAGGACAACGACGATGATTTCGAAGCTTTGTCGATGGCTCTGGAAGAGAGCGGGAGCGGTCATACGCCGATCATCCGCTGCTCCACCGGGAAGGAGGCGCTCGAGCAATTTGATCGAATGCGTCAGTCCAGACGACCCGCCGAAGAAAGCCCACGACTGATCCTGTTGGATCTGAAGTTGCCTGACATGGCCGGTTCCGTGCTTCTCGAAGAAATCAAGTCGGACGCGCGTCTGCGTCAGATCCCGGTCATCGTCGTGACCAGTTCCTCAAACAACAGCGATGTGAACAGGTGTTACGACAACGGTGCGAACAGTTACGTTCGCAAGCCGCTTGATCTGGATGGTTTCTCCAGCATGGTCGAACGGCTGCGCGGTTTCTGGTTGGAGACCTCGGAATTGCCAATACCCGTCTGAGGGGCGACCAACATTCGCAAAGAGGTGCCTGGCCTAGCGACTGTTGCGGGTGTGACGTTTCCAGCGCATCGCCTCTTCGACGGCAGAGCGCAGCATTTCGGAATCCAGCCCGCGTTTCGTCAAGTAACGAACTGCACCGGCCTTGCGAGAGGCGACGGAAATCTGGTCATTTCCCTGACCCGACATTGCCACTGTCGGCAGGTCGGGCCATCGTTTGCTGAGGACTTCCAGAAGGGAAACCCCGTCGTCCGGCCCCAGCCGATAATCGACGAGGGCACAATCGGGAGAATGGTCTTGAAGAAAGGCAATGGTGTCGGCGGCATTCCTGGTCGAGGCGAGAACCACAAGGCCCGCGCGTTCCGCGAGATCTGTTAACTGTTCCACGTCTTCCGGGAAATCGTCAACGATCAGTAGACCGTATGAATGCACCTTCTCGTCTCCCATCGTATTGTCGCCCGACCATTTCGGTTTCCTTTAAGGATCGCAATCCTTTCGGTTCAGCGCAACCGCCTCGGTCATCGTTTACACCGTCATTCGCCTGAGGGAAGTGTCAACTGCAACACCACTCCAGATGCGCCCTGGTCGTGGGACACAGAGATATCCGCATTCATCAGGTCGATCATACGCCGACACATTGCAAGGCCGTCGGGCGTCCCATGCAAAAGAACCGTGGCGGCATCTGCCGGAGAGCGCAATGGGTCATAGAACGCGTCGTCCGTTGGCGCGGCTGTATCCCTTATCTGGATGATGACGCGACCGGGATTGGCCTCTACCTTCTCCGACCCGATCTCGATGCGTCGTGCCTGGCTCGTTGAGGCATTCATCAGAAGAGCTTCGAACAATCCGATCAGCACTTCAGTCAAAGCCTCGGGTATCACATTGACGGTGACCAGCGGCCCGAAACGAAAATCTATACCAGCTTGGACAAAGCCATGCTCCAGCCGACGCATAACCGCCTTGAGGATATCTGAAAGCGGGGTATCCACGCTCGCCAGCGTATTGGGGGGCAGGGACAGAGTACCCAAAACCTCGCCGATCTGTTCCTGCATATTGGTCAGCACGGCGTCTATCTTGTCCAAGGCGGACTGCGGCGTCGATCCGTTCCCGAGCAGCGCGCCTTGTGCGCTCGTGAGGTGCTTTACCGTGGCGGCCAGATCCATGGCTCCCGTCAGCGCGCGCCGTCGCGCGCCGTCATCGCGCTCTATCAACTCGAACTCGCGGCCCTTGATGGTGGCGATATCGAACAGGACACCACTGACCCGGTCGGCTCTGCCACTGGCATCTCGCGAAATAACGCGGCCACGCACCTGAAACCAGATCTTGTGGCCTTCTCGGTGGAGCAACTGCAAGTCCAGCGACAGAACGGCGTCCCTCTCCATCCCATGCAAATGCGCAGCCACTGCTGCGCGGGCCGTTTCGCGATCTTCAGGGGCTATCAGACGGCTCCAGCCCTGAATGTTGTCCGGGATTTCCAACTCGCCATAGCCAAGTGCATTTTTGAGGCGTGGGCTGAGGTAGGATTTGCCTGTGTCCGGTGTCCAGTCGAAATACCCCGCCAATTCGCTTTCCAGCATCACGTCCAGACGTTCGCGGTGGTACTTCAGATCATGTTCCAGCAACTTGACATCCGTGATGTCCCGCATGGTGATGACCGACCCAACCACTTCTCCCTCGGAATTGTAGTAGGGGCGTGTGCGGACGCGCAGCCACCCTCCGTCCATGCGGCTCAATTCTCGGGCGCTTTCTTCGGCGGCCTCCAAAGCCAGCCGGGCGTCGTCCCTCAGGTTGGCAATGGAGTCCAGGGGCAGTACGGTGGAAAGGTTGTCCAGCGGTTGTCCCAGCATTGATCCGTCGATGTTTACGAAAGCCCCGAGTCCCGCGCTGAACCGGCGCACCCTCATGTTCGCCGACAAAACGAGGACGCCGATTTCGGCCGTTGCCATAAGGTTTTCGATGTCCGAATAGGCCGCTTCCAGTTCTACGATCCGCTCCTGATGTTCGGTGTTGACCGTATGCAGCTCTTCGTTGATCGACTGGGTTTCCTCGTTGGTCGCCTGCAATTCTTCGTTCGCCGCCGAAAGTTCCTCGTTCGCGGTCTGCAATTCCTCGTTCGACGCGCCCAGATCCTCAGCCGTGGCGCTCAGCATATCCTGCAATGCCTGCACCTCATTTTCGAGGTGCTCGATATAAGCGTCATGCGGCATGTCGATGGTGTCCTGCCCGGCAAGGACAGGCCGCGGAGGCGGCTCCTCCACGAAATGGAAACTCACGGCGTAGACCAGCCCATGTGTGCCCCATTCGACCCTGCGCGCGGTGATATCGACCTTTCGGATCACGTCTTTGTCGATCAGACGGAGGCCGGGGCGCTTTGACACGTGTTCGCTTTGCGCGCGCCGAATGATCAGCATGATGGAACTGCGCAGCCGCTCGTCCACCAATTCCAGCAGGTAAGGAGAATAGCCGTCCTCTGGGAACCGCAGCAGGGTCTTCACGTCGCCGAAGGAGCGGATCATCCGGGCGTTCTCGTCCACCAGACAGATCGCCGTCTCTGCTTCTTCCAACGCAAAATAGATCAGCTTCTGCAGTTCTTCGTCCGGCATCCTGTCCTGCAGGTTCAATCGCCGCGCCCGGGGCATCCGCATTCCCGAAGGCAGCGAATATTCCATCAGCTTGCTGATGCTTTCCCGGGTGCTCGATGGAATACGCTGGTTTTCGTAGATGCGCATTTTCGGCACGACGGGCTTGAACATCGTGCCATGATTGCCGGGCGTCTCTGCCGCGCCCAGCACGAGAAATCCGGCCTTGCGCAGGCTGAATGAGAACTGCGTGATGACGCGAGCCTGTACGTCCGGGCTGAGATAAATCAGAAGATTTCGGCACGTAATGAGGTCTATGCGCGTGAACGGCGGGTCCTCGACGACATTATGCACGGAGAACACCACGCGCGTCCGGATATGAGGCGAGATGCGGAACCCATCGGGTGTGGCATCGAGAAAGCCTTTCTCGCGGAACTCCTCGGGAATCTCGTCCAGCAGACTTGTTGAGAACAAGCCTTGCTTTGCCATGGTGATGGCGCTTTCGTTGGCGTCCGTGGCATAAATCCGGAAATCCCGCTTCAGACCTTGGGTGCTGCGATAGTCTTCCATCAACATGGACAGGGTATAGGCTTCTTCCCCCGTGGAACATGCCGCGACCCAGACCCTGACCGGTGTGTCCTCCGCACCCTCTTCGAACAGTTTCTTCAGGACACGCTCACGAAAGGCCATCCAGACGGGCAGATCGCGGAAAAAGTTGGTCACTCCGACGAGGAACTCCCGCGACAATGCATTCGCTTCCTGGGCGTTCGTCTTGAGTTCCTGAAGATAGGCCTTGGCATCGATATGGCCGCGCAACGCCATGCGGCGGACGATGCGGCGCATCAGCGTCGGCGTCTTGTAACTTGTGAAGTCGATTTCGGCATTGGCACTGACCAATTTCAATATCGAGTGGAATTCAGGGCTCAAGGAAACGCCGTCCTCTGGCTCTATGACGCCCTTGTCGCGCAGGTCGATGTAACGCTCGATCTCCGGCAACATGTCCTCGGCGGGCAGAACCTTGTCCACCAGTCCGGTAGCGATGGCCGTGCGCGGCATGCCGTCGAACCCGGCCAGTCCGGGATCCTGCACCAATATGAAACCGTCGTGATCCTTGACCGTCCGAATGCCGCGGCTGCCATCCGACCCGGTGCCGGACAGGACGACGGCAATACTGCGATTGCCAACCGCTTCGGCGAGCGACGTAAAAAACAAGTCGATTGGCAAGTTCAATGCGGGCTTTCGCACCTGAGTGGTCAACGAGAACCGCAGGCCTTGAGGCGCGGGCTGTTCCGGGCTCGTCCGTTCTACTGGCCGGGGTTCTGCAGAATGTTCAGCGACATCTGTCGGCGTGCCCTGGATGACGATGTTCGCTTTAGGCGGGATCAGGTAGATCTTGCCGGATTCAACCTTCATGTCGTCATCGACTTCGAGAACCGGCAACCATGTCTCGCGGCTCAGGATGTCCGGCATCATGGATTTATAGTCGGGAGATATGTGCTGAACGATGACAAGGCTATGAGGGAAGCTCTGCGGCAGGCTGCTCAGGAACCGCTTGATCGCGTCAAGACCACCGGCCGACGCACCGATGGCGATAATGTAAAAACTTGTATCGACCTTGCCCAGCTTTCGGTCTGCAGGTGTGCCGATATTGATGTGCTCATCGTCCATTTTCTGATCCGCTGATTGGACGTGAACAGCCTATTGGTGTTTCCAAAAATTTCACCCCAATCTTGGCGAGTGTCGCCGGTCCGGTCCAGCGGGTCAAGGGTGCGAAGTCGTCAGCGATGCTCCCAAAGGAACGCGGCAAATCTTTCATCGCCAAGAGTTTCCAATGCCAACTGTGCCGTCCCAAGAACCATCTGCCGGGCGAACTCAGGCCCTTGATCGTCCCTCCACAGATCGAGCAGCGCGGACTGCGGCAATTCAAGGTCAGCCAAGCGCATCCCGTCATCGATCAGGCCCGGCTGGTCGCCTTGCCAAGGTGCGCCGCGGCGCAGGCCAAAGCCTTCGACCAGCTTGCCGGGATGCCGCTCGAATTCGCCGCCACCGCCCTTGATGACGCTTAGATTGTCCCAGCCCAGCAACTGCGCCGCGTCGGCCTGTAACAGCCGGTACGATGGGTGAAAGACCCCCTGAACGCTGGCCGTTGCGCGACCGGGATTCAGCATCCGGCAGACCGTGTTCACGCAGGACCGCAATCCCAGCACGCCGCGCAGCTTCAACAAGCTGAACAGGGCAGGGTGCATCTCTTCGAGCGGCATGTAGACCAACCCGTCACGCGCCAGCGCTCCTTCGGCCTCTGTTGCCGTGGCAGCGCAGGCGATACCCAGCGTCCTGACGCCTTGGCGCACCGCCGCATCGGGCCCGTTCCAGCCGTGGATCAGGACGCGATGGCCCGCACTGGCGAGTAGCTTGGCCGAAAGCAGAAACCACGGCAGGCCACGGGTGCGCCCTGCGGCGTAGCTCGGCCAGTCCAGATCGACCTGGGGCAGGGGGCCTGCCGCCGCTTGCGCGGCCTCGGCCAGTCCCGCGATTTCCTCCGCCGTCTCACCCTTCATGCGCAGGAGCATCAACAGCGCACCCACTGCGTGCGCGTCCGCGCCGTGAAGCATCAAGCCCATGGCTTCAGACGCTTCGTCGCGGGTCAGGGACCGGGAACGTCCCGGCCCGCGTCCCAGCGTGCGCACATGCTGTGCGAGCGTCGTGTCATTCACTCGGCGGCCTCTTTTACCTGTGCCCGTGCCAGCAGATCTGCCAGCTCTGGACGACAGCTGCCGCAATTTGTGCCCGCCTGCAAGGCCGCACCGATTTCCTCGACCGTCAGCAAACCGTCGCTTTCGATGGCGCGAAGGATCGTATTCACGCCGACGTCAAAGCAGGCACAGACCGTGGCACCTGGATCTGGGCGGTCCGCCGGGGCGCGGCCCGACAGCAATCCAAAGTCCGGAACGTCGGGCAGGGTGGCTATATAGTCGCGCATCACGGCCACAGGCTGCGGCGAGACGAACAACGCCGCCACCAACTGGCCATTCACCCGGAAGGCAAGGCGCGCAGTCCCCTTGGCGCGGTCCTCAAGGATCGACATCTCGGCATCGGGCAGTCCGAACATGTCACGCGCCGTTGTCTCCCAGTCGGATGGCGCATCGAAACCGGCCATTTCAGCACGATGGCCCGCCTTGGTCACCGAACGTGCCCAATAGTCTGCCGCCGGGCGGAAGTCCTGCGCCGATACGGCAAAGCCATACCACGACGCCTGCATCCGCGTGACCTTGACCACGCTGGCCTTGCTTTCGGGCTGGCCGGACAGCGGGTCGACCTCGGGGGCCACTACCGCGTCGATCCGGGCGGCAGGGGCGGTTTCGCCCGTCCAGTGCATCGGGGCAAAGACCTGTCCGCGCAGCACGTCATCGGTGATGCGGGCGCGAAGGATGGCACGCCCCTGCGGGCTTTCGACCACGCACAGATCCGCCGCGCCGATGCCATGCACCTCGGCGTCGGCCGGATGGATTTCCAGGAAAGGCTCGGACAGATGCGCCGCCAGACGCGGGCTCAGCGCCGTGCGGGTCATGGTATGCCACTGGTCGCGCGTGCGCCCGGTATTCAGACGGAAGGGAAAGCGTGGCTCCAGCTTCGACGCCGGGGCCCGCCAGGAGACCGGCACCAGTTTCGCTTTGCCATCCGCGTGAAAAAACTGCCCATCCGCAAAGAACCGGCCACCGGTGCGATGCGCGCTGACGGGCCAGCGCACCGGCTCCAGCGCCTCGTATCCTGCCTCGTCAATGCCAGCTAGTCCGCTGATGTCAAAGTCCTTTCCGAACCGGCCCGCGATCCCGGACAGCGCCGCGTACTCGCGAAAGATCTCGACCTCGGAGGTATAGTCGAAGGCCGCGCCAAAACCCATGCGCCGCCCCACTTCGGCCAGCTGCGCCCAGTCGGGGCGTGCCTCGCCCGGAGCAGACAGGACCGCCCGCTGACGCGAGATCGTCCGGTCAGAGTTCGTTACCGTGCCGTTCTTCTCGGCCCAGGCCGTCGCTGGCAGCAACACATCCGCCAGCCGCGCCGTATCCGTCTGCCCGGTCACGTCGCTGACCACGACGAAATCGCACCCGGCGATGGCATCACGCACCGCATCGGCGTCGGGCATGGACACGGCGGGGTTGGTGTGGATCACCCACAGCGCCTTGATCCGGCCATCCCCCACAGCGCGGAACATGTCCACCGCCTTCAGCCCCGGCGCATCGGGCACCCGTTCGCAGCCCCAGAAGTCGCGCACCGCCGTGCGGTGATCGGCATTTTCCAGATCGAGGTGGCAGGCCAGCATGTTCGCCAGCCCGCCCACCTCGCGGCCGCCCATGGCGTTGGGCTGTCCCGTGACCGACAGAGGCCCGCACCCGGGCTTGCCGATCCGCCCCGTCGCCAGGTGGCAGTTCAGGATCGCGTTCACCTTGTCCGACCCGCTGGAGGACTGGTTGACCCCCTGGCTGAACACGGTCACGACCTTTTCGTGGTCCAGCCACATCTTGCAGAAGGCCGCGATGTCCGCCGCATCAAGGCCCGTAACCATCTCGTCGTCGTTCATCGCCTTGCGCAAGGTTTCATCAAATCCGGTGGTCCGCGTCAGGAAGGTCGCATCCACGCGACCGCCCTCGTAGATCTCTGAAAACAACCGGTTGAACAGCGCCACATCGCTGCCCGGCTGCAATGCCAGATGCAGATCGGCGCCGTCGCAGGACGCCGTGCGGCGGGGGTCGATGACCACCAACTTGGTGCCACGTGCCTTCCGTGCTGCCACGACACGCTGATACAGCACGGGGTGGCACCATGCCATGTTCGATCCGACCAGAACGATGAGGTCGGCTTCTTCGAGATCGTCATATGTCTGCGGAACCGTGTCCGTGCCAAAGGCGCGTTTGTGTCCTGCAACGGTCGACGCCATGCAAAGTCTTGAATTCGTGTCAATATTCGCAGTGCCAAGGAACCCTTTCGCCAGTTTGTTGGCAACGTAGTAATCCTCGGTCAGCAGCTGGCCCGAAACATACAGCGCAACCGAATCCGGCCCGTGCTCGACGATGGTGCTGGAGAAGCGGTCTGCCACCAGTTGCAGTGCCTCGTCCCATCCGGTCGCGCGTCCGTTCACCATCGGCGTCATCAGGCGGTGGCCCAGACCCACGGTTTCGCCCAAGGCCGAACCCTTGGAACATAGCCGTCCGTAATTCGCGGGGTGATCCGGGTCGCCGCGCACCTCCAGCCCGCCCGCACCATCCGGTGTCAGCAGGACGCCGCATCCGACGCCGCAATAGGCGCAGGTCGACCGCTTCGTGACGCGGGTCTCTTCGACCATGTCAGCCGAGGGCAGGGGGCTCGTTCCGTCCATCACTCTTCCTCTTCTCCGCGTGCCCCTCTGTTGGGGGCCGTTACCCGTCAGGCCGCGAGGCTCGACCGGCTCAATTCATTTCCATCTTGCGCGTCAGGGCCGAAAAGCAGCGTTTCGCGCATGCTCGATACGTCGGCCCCGTCGCGGATCAGCTGGTGGAACCAGTTCGCGCCGTCTGTGTCGCCGTACATCACCGCACCGATCAGCCGATGGCCCTCAAGGACCAACCGCTTGTAGACATTGCGGGCGCGGTCGCGGAACACGATCTCCTCGCGTCCTTCTCCGCCCGCGAAGTCCCCCGCGCTGAAGACCTCGCAGCCGGTCACCTTCAGCTTGGTCGACAGCTCGCGCATCTCGAACACCGCTTCACCGTCGGTGAGCGTGGTGGCCAGCACCTTTGCCTGATCGTAAAGCGGTGCCACGAGGCCAAAGAGATTTCCGTCGAATTCAACACATTCCCCCAGCGCATAGACGCCCGGAGTGCCGGTGCGCATCGCAGCATCGACATGGATCGCCCGCCCGCAGGTCACGCCCGCCGCTTGCGCCAGACCCGCCGCGGGGCGAATGCCCACCGCCATCACAACGATCTCACAGGGCAGGATGCGCCCGTCCTTCAGCTTTACGGCCTCGGCACGGAGGTCCCCGACAATCGCTTCGGTCGAGGCTCCGAGGATCACGTCGATCCCCTTGGCCTTCAGATCGCGTGCCAGTGCCGCGCCCGCTTCGGGGTCCAGCTGGCGCTCGATCAGGTGGCCCATGAGGTGCAGGACGGTGACCTCGGCCCCACGCGCCCGCAGGCCCGCGGCTGCCTCCAATCCCAGAAGGCCGCCACCGATCACCACTGCCCGCGCACCGGGGCGCGCCGCGTCGATCATCCTTTGCGTGTCGTCGAGGTCGCGGTAGGCCAGCACGCCGGGCAGGTCATGCCCCGGCACCGGCACGATGAAAGGCGCCGAGCCGGTGGCGAACACCAACCGGTCATAGCCCATCGCACCGTGCTCGCCGGTCACGATGCGTTTCTCGGTATCCACCGCCAGTACCTTCTCGCCAAAGCGGCAGGTCACGCCACGCGCGGCGTACCAGGCGTCGTCATGCGTGACGATCTGTTCATAGGTCTTTTCGCCGGACAACACGGGCGACAGCATGATCCTGTTATACGTCCCGCGCGGCTCGGCGTTGAACAGTGTGATGTCGTAGCGCCCGGGAGCCTCATCCGTCAGATGCTCCAGCAACCGCCCCGCTGCCATGCCTGCGCCGATGATGATGAGACGTTCGGTCATTGAGTGGACTCCCGGTCAACCGGAAGTCTGTGCTCCGGGAACCCCGAAACGTGTTCTGCGTTTGCCCCAAGGTGACCTCTGGTATAGAATTTATTGAGTTGGATGCTTAGCCAAGGGGTGATCGAGTGACCTTCGAATGGGACGACGCAAAGAACGCCGCCAGTATTGCAGAGCGCGGCATCGACTTTGTGTGCGTCCACCAATTCGACTTCGCCAGCGCCTTCATCGAGTCCGATACCCGTTGCGACTATTGCGAGGACCGCGTTCGTGCCTTGGGCCTGATCAAGGGAACGCGCCGCCAGCTCGCATTCACTTTGCGAAACGGCAACATCCGCGTTATATCTCTGAGAAGAGCCAACGCCCGTGAGCGCCGCAGATATGACCGCGAAACCGCTGCCAAACCCGGAAACGCCTGACGTCGACACGCCCGAGTGGACCGACGCCAATTTCCGTTGGGCCGTGCATGCGCGCGACTTCGACGGCGACGTATTTGCTGTCACGGCGTTCCTCAAATCCCGTGCCGAGTTTTTGGCAAAGGCCGAGGCTGCCGGCATACCGCGCGACACTTTCCTGCCGTTCGACCCGAACCGCCCGGGTTTCGAAGAGCGCGCAAAGGCGCTCCTGAAACTGGCCGATGCCGTGGGCTGGGCTGCCGAGTAAGCCATCCCTGTTACTCCGCCGCGATGGCCTTTGGGGCCACCTTCGCCTTGGGCTTTGCGCCGTGCTCGTATTCCTCGAGGAAATCCAGAACGTCCTGACGGTAGCGGTAATAATCCGGGTGCTCCAGCAGGGCCTTGCGGGTGCGCGGGCGGGGCAGGTCCACGTCCACGATCTTGCCGATCGTCGCCTGCGGCCCGTTGGTCATCATGACCACGCGGTCCGCCAGCAGGATCGCCTCGTCCACGTCATGCGTCACGCAGACAGCCGTGACTTTGGTCCGGTCCCAGACCTCCATCAGCACTTCCTGCAACTCCCAGCGCGTCAGCGAATCCAGCATGCCAAAGGGCTCATCGAGCAACAGCAGCTTGGGCGACAGGGCAAAGGCCCGCGCGATGCCGACGCGCTGCTTCATTCCGTTCGACATGTCGGCGGTCGACCGATCCATGGCATCCGCCAGACCGACACGCTCGAGGTAGTATTCCACCACATCCTGCCGCTCGGCCTGCGAGGCCTTGGGGTACACCTTGTCCACGCCGATGGCGCAGTTCTCGCGCGCGGTCAGCCAGGGGAAGAGGTTGGGCGACTGGAACACCACGGCGCGTTCCGGGTCCGCGTCGCGCACCTCGTAACCGTCCAGCTTGATGACGCCTTTCGACACCGAATTCAGCCCCGCCGCCATAGTCAGCACGGTCGACTTGCCGCAGCCGGAATGCCCGATCAGCGAGATGAATTCTCCCTTGTTGAGCTTCAGGTTGAAGTCCTCGACCACCGTCAGCGGACCCTTGGGCGTCGGGTAGATCTTGTGCAGCTGCGAGAACTCCAGGTACTTCTCCTCGATCCCGCTGGCCGCGGCTTCGCGCACAGCCGCCGGCACCGTGTGGTTCGGCTTGATGCCCGGCAGCACGCGCACGCCTTCGGTCTTGGCCGACATGCCCACATCCATCAGGTAGCCGGTGACGTCCTTGCGCAGCTGCTTGAACACCTCGTCATGGTTCATCTCGCCCCGGTCGCGCGGGCGCGGGATGGTGACCTTGAATTCCTCGCCCAAAGTCCCGTCCGGGTTCAGCGCGATGATGCGATCCGCCAGCAGGATCGCCTCGTCCACGTCGTTGGTGATGAGCACGCAGGTCTTCTTGTCCTGCTCCCAGATGTGTTCGATCTCGTCGGCGAGGTTGGCGCGGGTCAGCGCATCGAGCGCAGACAGCGGTTCGTCCAGCAACAGGACCTCCGGCGACATCGCCAGCGCACGCGCCACGTTCACCCGCTGGCGCATCCCGCCCGACAGTTCCGCCGGACGACGCGTCGCAGCGTGGTTCAGCCCCACCATCTTGACGTAATGCGCCACTTTCGATGCCTTTTCTGCCGCTGGCATCTTGGGGAAGACAGAGTCCAGCGCCAGCCGAACGTTCCCCTCGACCGTCAGCCAGGGCATCAGCGAATAGCTTTGGAAGATCACGCCACGCTCCGGCCCCGGACCTTCGACGGGCTTGCCCTTGAAGGTCACGGCGCCTTGCGTCGGCTTTTCCAGCCCCGCCATCAGGTTGATCAGTGTCGTCTTGCCGGTGCCGGAGAACCCCAGGAGGACAAGGAACTCGCCCTCCTGAACGTCCAGATCGATGTTCTTCAGAACCTTCGTGGCGGCGGTGCCGGTGCCGAAGGACTTGGACACATTGTCGAACTTGAGAATGCTCATGATGGGTTCCTCTCAGCCAATCAGCGCTGGTTGGTGAAGGTAAAGAGCGACTGGAGGGCGAACATCACACGGTCCAAGAGGAAGCCGATGATGCCGATGGTGAAGACCGCGACCATGATCTTGGCCAACGAGGAGGACGAGCCGTTCTGGAATTCATCCCACACGAACTTGCCCAGGCCCGGGTTCTGCGCCAGCATCTCTGCGGCGATCAGAACCATCCAGCCCACACCAAGCGACAGACGCAGGCCGGTAAAGATCAGCGGCAGGGCCGAGGGCAGCACCAGCTTGGTGATCTTGGTCCAGGTGTTCATCTTCAGCACCTTGGAGACGTTCACCAGGTCCTTGTCGATCGAGGCAACCCCAAGAGATGTGTTGATCAGCGTCGGCCAGAGCGAGCACAGCGTCACGGTGACAGCCGAGATGATGAAGGATTTCGCAAACAGCCCGCCTTCGGCAGCGGCCACGGCCGAGACGATCATGGTCACGATGGGCAGCCAGGCCAGCGGCGACACGGGCTTGAAGATTTGCACCAGCGGGTTGATCGCGGCATTGGCGGCAGGGGACAGACCGGCGAGGATGCCCAGCGGCACCGCCACGATGGTCGCCAGCAGGAAGCCGAAGAACACGGTTTTGATCGAGGTCCAGATCTGCTGGTAGTAGGAGGGCGCGCCGGTATAGGCCACGTCCTTGACCTGATCAGCCTTGCCGTCGGCGATCAGCTTTTCATTGCGCTTTTCCACCATGGCTTCGAATTTCGCCTGCTTGGCGGCCTTGGCCTGCGCGTCCTGATGCAGGTTGACGGCTTCGGTCCAGACCTGCGCCGGTCCGGGCACCGCGCCCAGCGACGTTTGCACCTGCGGCGCCAGCGTCCCCCACAGCAGCAGGAAGCCGATGATCGCCAGCACGGGCACGACCAGCAGCCGCCAGATTTCCTTCATCTGCGCCTGCGGGTTGTCCCCGGCGGCGGCCTTCAGCACCGGCGTGACCCAGGACAGGCCGATCACCTGGAACCACTTGTCGGCTTTGTTGATGCGGGTGAACAGACGCGCGCGCCGCGCTTCGCGGTCGGCCTCTGCGGTGAAGTTCGGATCGACGGTTGTCATCTCTTGTCCTCGCTGCATCGCGGCGCTCTGCCACGGCGTGCTTAAAATTTAGGCAAACCCGCGATGCTGCACCTGCGATACGCATGGTTTGTGCATGGGTTGTGCATGGATTGTGCATCGGCCGTGATGCGATGTGTTTCTGCGGCTGCATCCGTTCGCAGCCGCAGAAGATTTCAGGGACATACCGGGCGTCAGCCCTTTACCTCGGTGCCTTCGACGATCTGTTCGCCCTTCAGGCCGATCGGCAGGCTTTCCAGGTAGGCGTTCGGGGCCTTGCCGTCATAGCCGATGCCGTCGATCACGTCCCCGGCCGGGGTCGGCGCCTTGTAGCCATCGCTGTCCCATGGGAAATCAGCCTCGTTGGCCAGACCCTCGTCCACCAGCAGGCGGGCCGCTTCGAGGTAGATTTCCGGCTTGTAGACCGACTTCGCCACTTCGTCGTACCACGAGTCCGGCTTGGCCTCGGCGATCTGGCCCCAGCGGCGCATCTGCGTCAGGTACCACACGGCATCCGAGTAGAACGGGTAGGTCGCATTGTAGCGGAAGAACACGTTGAAGTCGGGAACGTCGCGCTTGTCCCCTTTTTCATACTCGAACGTCCCGGTCATCGAGTTGGCGATCACTTCCGGGTCGGCACCGACGTATTCCGGCTTCGACAGGATCTCCACCGCTTCCATGCGGTTGGCGTTGTCGTTCTCGTCCAGCCAGATGGCGGCGCGGATCAGCGCCTTGGTCACGGCCAGCGTCGTGTTCGGGTACTGCTCGGCGAACTCGGCGGTGATGCCGAACACCTTCTCGGGGTTGTTCTTCCACAGCTCGTAGTCGGTGATGACCGGAACGCCGATGCCCTTGAAGACAGCTGCCTGGTTCCACGGCTCACCCACGCAGTAGCCGTCGATGGTGCCGGCCTCCAGCGTCGCGGGCATCTGCGGCGGCGGGGTCACCGACAGCAGCACATCCGCGCCGATCTGCCCGGAGATGTTCTCGGGTGAGTAGAACCCCGGGTTCAGACCGCCCGCCGCCAGCCAGTAGCGCAGCTCGTAGTTGTGGGTCGAGACCGGGAAGACCATACCCATGTTGAAGGGCTTGCCCTCGGACTTGTACTCCTCAACCACCGGAGCCAGAGCCGACGCGCTGATCGGGTGCTGCGGCTTGCCGTCCGCATCCATGGTCAGGTTCGGCTTCATCTTCTCCCAGACGGCGTTCGACACGGTGATGCCGTTGCCGTTCAGGTCCATGGAAAACGGCGTGATGATATGCGCCTCGGTGCCATAGCCGATCGTCGCCGCCAGCGGCTGACCGGCCAGCATATGCGCGCCGTCCAGCTGCCCGCCGATCACGCCGTCCAGCAGCACCTTCCAGTTCGCCTGCGCTTCCAGCGTCACGAACAGCCCTTCGTCCAGGAAATAGCCCTGCTCGTAGGCCACGGCCAGCGGCGCCATGTCGGTCAGCTTGATGAAGCCGAACTTCAGTTCGTCCTTCTCCAGCGCCAGTTCCGCGAAGGCCGGGCTCACCATGGCAGTGGTGGCGGCGAGGGCGGCAAGGAATTTCTTCATGGTCACGTCGTCCCTTTATTGTCAGGCTCAAGGCCCAAAAAACAAAAGCACCGCAGTCACAATCCAACGCGGGAGGAGGTGCGTCGGACAGTGAGCTACGGTGCTCCGGTGCTCCCGATCATCGGGAAGAATTTCGTACCAGGCCACGCCCTTGTGACCCGGTGATTTGATGATTCACCCAAAGCGGTCGACCGATCAAGGGCGATGCTGCATCGCAGCGGCATCCTGCCGCAGAAAGGCGGACTTTAGCGAAACCTTTGATTAAAAATCGGGCGCTATACCTTGAGCGGATCAAAAACGCGCCCGTCAAAGAACGCATCCTTCATAAGCGACAGGTGCCCCGCATTGGATGCAACAGCCGTAGGGGTCAGAATCGATCCCTCCAGTTTCTCCGAGGCGCCGGGCATTTCGGCGCCGGTGCCGGTCAATTGCTGGCGGTAGATGTCGCTGCGGAAGACGCTGCCCGCAGTTTCCATGGCTTGCCGCACGTCCAGCCCATTCCGGACCGCAAGTCGCGCGCCGATCCACTTTGCCTGGCTGCGCCAGGGGAAATTAGCCGCGCCATTGTGGAACACGACAAAATGCGGGCAATCGCGCTGCTCGCCGTGGCCTGAAACCGTGAACCGGCCTGACAAGGCGCGGTCAATCATTTCGGCGGGCACGTTCAGGTAGCGGGCGCGGGACAGGATCTCTGATGCCGACCCGCGCCGGTCGTCGTCCTTCAGCCAGCGTCCCGCCTTCCAGACTGCGCGCATCAGGCGACCCAAGAGGTGCGGCTCCGTCTCGGCCCAATCTGTGCGCACGCCCAACACCTTTTCCGGGCTGAAGGCCCAGATTGCGTTCCCCGGTATCAGCAGCGCACCTGCGCGGCTATCCACCGCCAGTGACCCCCAAGGCTCGCCTACGCAAAATGCATCCACATCACCATCGGCCAGAGCCCGCGCCATCAGAGGTGGCGGCACGGTCCGCACCTCGTAGTCGATGTCGGCGAGCGCCGAATTCGAAATCCAGTAATCCAAGAGTTCCTGGTGCATTGAGAAGGGAAAGGGCACGCCAAAAGTGATCTTGCCGTCCACCACATCGGCGAGCACCTCGGCGGCGCGCACCGGGTCCTGGAAGTCAAAGAAATAGCCCTTCGCGCGCATTTTATCTTCAAGGGCGCGGCTGACGCCGATCACGTCGCCATTCACCGAAAGCACCGAGACGGCAGATATGTCCTGCCGCACGCCGCCCAGTCCCAGCGCCATGGCGACCGGCATGGCCGACAGCATATGTGCCGCGTCCACCCGTCCGAAGGCCAGCATGTCCCGCAGAGACGACCAAGACGACGCGGGTACGAGGTCTAAAGCGAGCCCCTCGGCTTCGGCAAAGCCCATTTCCTGCGCGATAATCAGTGGGGCTGCGTCCACGAGCGGGACGTAAGCGACGGGAACTTCGACGGTTTTCATGCAAGAAGCCCCGCCGTGGTGACGATGGCCTCGGCCACTTCGGCCACCCGACGGCCTTGATCCATTGCCGCCTTGCGCAACAAGGCGTAGGCGGCGGCCTCGTCGATGCCCCGCGCCTTCATCAAAACGCCCTTGGCGCGGTCAATGACTTTGCGTTCTTCCAGCGCGCGCCGGGTTTCCAGCAGTTCGCGGCGCATTTGCTGTGTCATCTGGAACCGGGCAATCGCCGCGTCCAGCACCGGTTTCAAACGGTCCGGATGCAAACCATCCACCACATAGGCGGACAGGCCCGCTTCGATCGCCTCGCGCGCCAAACCGCCCGCCGCCCCGCCTACGAACATCGCAACCGGGCGTTCCATCGGGCCGGAGGCCAGCGTCAGTTCCTCAAGCATGTCACGCGTGGGGTTGTCCACGTCGATCAGCACGACATCCGGGCTGAGCGCAGCGATGCGCCGCGCCAAGGCAGAGACATTGCCGATGACATGCACGTCAAAGTCACCGCCGGCCTGCAAGGCATCCATGATCGAGATCGCACGATCCCGGTCTTCTTCGACGACGACGATGGTTAGGCGGTTGCTCATACAGCCTTTGTGCCTGTCCGCTGGTCGAGTGCAAGCCGCTATCGTGCCGCATTGCTTCGTTTCAGTGCAAATGCCTGTAAATGTGGCTCAATCCCCGGGCGCAGTGCATCTATGCGCCAATTGGTACGATATGGTTGTCCCATGCCAGTTTGTGCGGCTGCATTGCATTGGAAGTGCCGTCTTCGATGGTGTGAAATCCGCCCAGCCCTGTCGAGGCGACAAACCCCTTGGTGCCCGCCGCCAGCCCGCAGACATCCTCCAACGGAACTTCGTGCAGAAACTCACCTTTGTCAGATGAAAAAATCTGCAGGCGTCCGCCCATGGGTGATGTTATGGCCACCTGCGACCCATTCCCGGAAAAGGAAACGCTGCCGGCATAGCCTTTCATCAACTCGTGACGCGGACCGTCGGCCATGGCCCAGGTGGGGTATTCACCGCGCCGGTGCAACATCAAAAGGGCAGGGGCATCGGCCACATCCCCTTGCCACTGAAGCGCCAGCGCCACGCGCCCAGAGGAATCTACTGCAAGATGCCGCATCGAGTTCAGATGCTCCTCTGCGGGCGGCTCGACGGTTTCCAGAACCTCCCCCGAAAGGGAGACATACGTCAGGTTCGGAGCCATGACAGGCAGGTTCAGCTTGGTGCGGCCGGAGTCGGGATGGGTCTCGATTCCTCCATTCGCGATCACCAGCGAAGCGCCGTCCGGCATGAGCCGAAGGTCGTGCGGGCCGACACCCCCAGAGTCGAACTCGCCTAATCGGCGATAGCCGCCGAAAACATCCCACATTCCGATGATGCCTTTTGCAGTCTCGAAATCGTTTTCCGTGGTGAAAAGAATAGATCCGTCAGGGGAATATGCTCCATGGCCGTAGAAATGTCGCCCGGCAGGAGCGGTAAGCTCAGCTTTCAAGGCTCCGGAAAGACAATCCAGAACAACAGCGTAGGTGCCCGGTCGGCGGGCAAAAGCCACCGCCTCTGCGCGTTCGGGATGCGCCGCTGCCGCATGTCCTCGGGCGGGCAATGAAACCGAGAATAGACTTTCACCCTTCTGCGAAAGGCCGTGCAACGCGTATCCGGCACCATCCTTTGCGGCTGCCAAAAAGCTTGGTGCGCCGACATCGGCCCAGCCGCGCGAAGGCATCAGGCCCGCGGCAATCAGCCCATTCAACATGCTTCGGCGTGACAGCATCTCAATCTCCGTCCTGCGAGTTGAAACCGGCGATAACCCCCAATTCCGGTCCCAACTCCCTTGCGATCACGTCGCGAACCTGGTCCACGGCTACCTGCAGCATTTCTACCCGGAACCGGCCTGTCGGATCATCGACGTCGGCGAATACGGGGCTGTCTTGTGCGTCCAGTTCCGCAAATGCCTTTTCATATGCTGCTTCGATATCTTCGCTCACCTTCGGCAAATCGGCTGCCAACCAAAGCGCCAAGGCCTGGGTCGCTTGCAAAGAGAGCCGCACGTGGTGAACCGAGCGCTCCGAGCGGCGCGCCTCGGCCCGTGACGCGCGCGGCTTTTCGAAGGTGCCCATGGGCCGACCAATCCGTGTATCAGAGGTGAACTGCAACCCAGTGGTGACAGCCTTGAACAGCTCCTGAAGACCTTCTTCGCGTGTACGATATCGCTCCGAGTTGTCCGCGAATTCGAACTGATAAGTCATCCAGCCCGCTAGAATGTCGTTAGCGAGGCGGGAAATGTCCCGCGCTTCGGCTTGGATCAAGGTGCAGGCATAAGGCGACTCCGTCGCATAGTTGGGATTGAACAGCAGGTACTCCATTGCGTAAAATCCGCGTGCTGCGATCGAAACGTCTGCAAAGGCACCGGGGTCCACGACGACCGGGTCTTGGGACGCAATCAATCCGGCGAGGGCCTTGGGCGTCGCTCCACGGGTGTCGGGCCAAAACGCCAGCGCGAAGGCCCGATCCTGTTCCTCGGTGGGGCCAAATCGAAGATGGCTAACCTCGACCCATGCGTCGAATGCCTGTGCCCACGCCCTTCGCAATGCAGGGCTGTCCGGTGAGCAGTCCGACTTGGCAGCTTCCTCCAGAAGGTTTGCTTGGCTCGCCAGCCTTTCGAAGCGAGGCACGACGTTCTTTTGCACAATCTCCAAAGGATCCGGGGCGGCAAACGCGGCGCCAGCGCAGAGCGAGAAAAAGCACGTCAATGGTTTCAGCATCACAGGCTCTCCAGAAATTTCAAAAGGTCAGCGCGGTCTTTCGCGGGCATTTCGATCACGGCATCGCGCTGAGCCTGTGCCTCGCCTCCGTGCCAAAGCACTGCTTCCAGAAGTGACCTTGCGCGCCCGTCATGCAAGAAATAGCTGTGGCCGGAAACGGTCTGCGTCAATCCGATGCCCCACAGGGGCGCGGTCCGCCACTCACTGCCATCTGCACGTGCTTCCGGACGTCCATCAGCCAACCCAGGTCCCATGTCATGCAACAGCATGTCGGAATAGGGCCAGATCAGTTGAAAAGACTGTTCTGGCTGGTCTTCCAACCGGTGGGTGACAAAGGAAGGCTGATGGCAGGATTGGCAGCCGGTCTGGTAAAACACCTGTTTCCCTGCCAAAACGTCCGGATCGTCAAAGCCACGCCGCGCCGGGACGGCCAGGTTGCGCGAGTAGAAGGTCACGAGGTCAAGCCCCTCGGCGTCGATCTCGAAGCCGCGTTCGTCGGTATCTCCGTGTGCTGCGGCTTGGCAATCCACCTGCGCCTCGGTGCAGTCACCAGCGCCTGCCGCGAACAACGGGTTCGAAATCCCGATGTCCCCGGCAAATGCCGCTGCGGACTGCTCCTTTATCGTCGGAGCCCCCGCCTTCAGGCCAAATCTGCCCAACATCGGCTGATCGAATTCCGCGGACCACACAATCTGCGCCTTGCCGCTGATGCCATCTCCGTTCGCGTCCTCTGGGTCCGCCAGGGCAAGAATATCCTCCGCCGGGATCGCTTCCAGCAGTCCAAGGCCAATCATTTGCGGCGCGACGCGCGGCGACAGCATCGCTCCTTCGGCCAGGGGACCATATCCGAGATTGGCAGCCGAATAGCTGGGGGCCCGCAACGATGCCGTTTCTCCGTCTGAAAGCTGAACAAGATGCTCCTCATGGGAAATGTCCAAACGGTATTCCGCTGGATGACCGGGAAGCCCGAAATCCTGAAGTTGCAGACCGTAAACCGGGTCGGGGCGGGTCGCCAGGTAACCTTCGATCTCGGGGATCAGATCCTCGGGCGTACCCGGTACGGAAACGCGCAGAAACATCGAGATGGCCGTATCTTCTGGTCCTTCGGGAGGATGTCCACGCCCGTCTTTGAGGTGGCATCGCTGGCACGACCGCGCGTTGTAAAGCGGTCCCAGCCCGTCCGATGCCAGGGTAGATGAGGGCGCGGACACCCAGACCTTGCGGAAAAGACCGTTGCCAACCTTGAAATCCAGTTCGCGCTCGAAGGAGATATTGCCGGATGGCTGCGAAAACGCGTCGGCGGTGTCACGGGCGCGGACTGTGGCTGCACCTCCTGGCATATCTTCGAACCGTTGGGGGACGCCAAAATCCACTGGATGTGCCAGAACTGCCGCTATTCGTGCGCGTTCCTCCGCCGTCCTCGGCACGACCGCAAGGTGTACGTCGGACAAGTCCTGCGCACAGGCGCTGCCTGCGACCATCATCATCCCCAGAACGCCAAGTTTCATGCAGATTGCTCCGTCTTTCCAGCATCATGCCGGACGCCCGCCGGAGGGTGGCAGGCGCCCGGCTCGATGTCAGGGCCACCCATCAGCCCCGACATCTGTTTCGAACCTTATTGGAAGACCGCGCCCGGTGCGTCCAGAGAGTCCGATCCTTCGATCGTCACACCGTCGAGCCCCATGAGCGCCACGACGCGCTCGATGCTGCGGGTCTGATCAATCAGCGCATTCACCCCGCCCATGACGAGCGCTTCACCTTCGGCATTGCCGCGTTCAAGCATCATATCATAGGAAAAGCCGTTCTCTGCAGCCGTCTTGATCGCTCCGAGCGCGACCATGCTGGCGTCCAGTTTCTCCTTCAGTTCCGCATCGAGGTCCGGATCAACCTCTGCAACCAGATCACTGACAGAAGGCCCTTCGATCACCGAGCCATCGACCCGTTCGTAGCGCCCGAGGTAGACATTCCGGATACCCATGCCATCGTAGTAATGCGAATTGTGCGTATTGTCAGAGAAGCAATCATGTTCTTCTTCCGGGTCATTCAGCATCAGCCCAAGGCGCATCCTTTCGCCGGCCTGTTCACCGTAGGAAAGCGATCCCATACCTGTCAGGATCGCCACTATGCCGGCACCTTCGTCGGCCAATAGCGCCTCGCGTGCCGCGCCATCATCGGCCCACTGTGTCGTCATCCACTCGAGGTCCGATACCAAAAGATCCGTTGCCGCCAACAGGTATTGGCCGCGTCGGTCGCAATTTCCGTTGGTGCAGTCTGCGCCTAGGCCGAAGTCCGTCCATGCACGATTTCCCGCACCGTATTCATGGCCGTTCAAATCCTGCCCCCAGAGCAGAAACTCGATGGCATGATACCCCGAGGCGACGTTCGCCTCGATCCCATCCGCTTCGTGCAACACCTCGCCGATCAGGTCGGGTGTGATTTCAGAGGCGTCCACCGCTTCGCCCGACAGGGTAAAGACGGGGGTCGCCACCACGTTCAGTGCCGCGAATTCGTTTTCATCCGAAGGACCGCCGTATGAGGAGTCCACATAGTCGATCAGCCCTTCATCCAGCGGCCATGCATTTACCTTTCCTTCCCAATCGTCGACGATCGGATTGCCGAAGCGGAAAGCCTCTGTCTGTTGGTAGGGCACTCGGGCTGCAAGCCATGCGGTTCGTGCCGCCGCCATCCTTTCTTCCGATGGCGTTTCGACCAGCGCAGCGACAGCGTCCCGCAGGGATTTTGCCGTTTCGGCAGCGTCGCCGTAGCCAGCCTGCGCGAGGTTGGCATAATTGTCGAGAATTGCGTTGCGCTCGATGGCCCAAGCCGGAGCACCAAGCAGCGTCATCACCGCTGCGGAGGTCAGAAGATATTTCATGACTGTTTCCCTCGGAAATCCCAGTTCGGAGTCTTCCTGACTAAAATTATCACCTATGTCAATCCTGCGAGAAACGGAGGCTCCGAAATCAAGCCCGTTTCATTCCGTGTCAAATCTGAAGCGGCCTGCTGGACGCTGGGCCATATGCACATTTACCCAAGAGCTCGACATCCTCAGACACGAGAGCCCCCATGACACAACCGTTTCAACTCGCCGCATGTGCGGAAATGCTCTGGCAGGACAGGCCGATACACTGGCGCGCGGCGCGGCTGCACGAGATGGGATTCGGGGTTGGCCTCTGGAACTATCCGGCTTGGGATCTGGTTGAACTGGAAAAGACCGGCGCCACTTTCACCATCATGAACGGCTACCTCGAAGGCCGGCTGACCGACGCTGAAGGATGCGAGACGCTGTTAAGTTCCGCTCGCGAGACTGCACAGGTTGGCAAACGTCTCGGTGTACAGCGTCTGAACCTGCACGGAACCGGCCTTGGGGACGGAGGTATTCCGATTCCGCAGCATGGCGCTTTCAGCCCCGGCATGGCTTTGCGCGCCCGCGATACACTCAACCGCATCTGCGACCTGGCTGAAACGGAAGGCGTGACATTCACGCTCGAAAACCTCAACCCGTTGGACCATCCCGGATGCCCCTTCGGCAGCACGGCGGAGGTGCTGGCGCTGGTTTCGGCGGTCAACCGCCCGCAGCTCAAGATCAACCTCGACCTCTACCACACCCAGATCGGAGAGGGTGACCTTGTGCGCTGGTGCGAAGCCTGCTTGCCGTGGATTGGCGAAGTGCAGGTCGCCGACAACCCGGGTCGGTGCGAACCGGGTACAGGTGAAATCAACTACGCGGGCATCGCCCGCGCGCTGGCAGACATGGGCTACCAATGTACCGTCGGAATGGAGGCCTTCGCCATGGGCGATGAAGACGCTGCGCTCGAAGCCTTCCGCAAGGCCTTCACGCTCTGACCATGCGGGGGGGAGGCGCGCCGCGTGCCCTCCTTCATCTTGACGAAAATACCGCGGAGAGCGCGAGAGGCAGGGGCTCTCGCACGCCGCAGGCGTCAGAGTGATTTTTCAAAAAAGAAATCCGGGTAAGGATCGTCGTTGAACCGGTCGATCTCGACCCATCCACGCTTGCGGTAAAAGGCGATGGCCTCGGGCAATTGCGCATTCGTATCCAGCCGCAGGAGCGCAACGCCCAGGTCTCGCGCACGCGTCTCGATCCGGTCCATCAGTTGTCCCGCCAGCCCCATACCGCGGGCGGCAGGCGACACCCACAGGCGCTTGATCTCGGCATAGCCTTTTTCCGTCCCCTTCAGGCCGACACAGCCAATGGGCAACCCGTCCGACAAGGCGATCAGGAACGCTCCGCGCGGCGCCGTCATGTCACTTGCCTCGGGGTCGGCGGACAGCTTGACGTCGAAACCGGTATCGAAACGTCGGGCCAGTTCCGAGTAGTAGGTTTCCAGGCAGGCCAAGGCCCGGGAGTCGGTGGGAGGGACTTCCTCCATCGTGATCCGGTCAAACCCCAAAGCCGTGGCAACAATGTCCATGGCCTCCAGCAAGGTGTCGGGCCGGGGATGGCGCGACAGAATGTCTGTAACCTGAAGGTCCGAAAGTCGCTCGTATTCGGCATATTCCGCACGGCCAGAGGCGGTGAGGTGGGCTTCGCGGCGACGACCATCTTCTTCTGACGTTCGCACCTCGATCAAACCTTCATCTTCGAGCCCCCGCAACAAGCGGCTCATCAGTCCCGAATCCAGTCGCAAATAAGCTCGGATTTCCGCGACATCATGCATTTTGTGCCCAATAGCATTCAGAACACGGGCAGGTCCCAACGGACGTCCACGCCCCAAGAATGAGGAATCCAGTACGCCGGACTCGGTGGTGACGGCACGATGAAAGCGGCGGGCCCGGGCAACAGGATCGTTCAGCATGGATGGCTCCGATGTGGTTGTCTGACTTTTGTCAGGCATATCGGGGGCCGTCAATCCGTCACCGAAACGAGATCCTGAACCGCGCACCAAGCACCGAAGGCTCCAAGGCAATGTCCGCCCCATGCGCCTTGAGGATGTTCTGCACGATTGAAAGTCCCATGCCGGTTCCACCCTCTTCCCGCCGCGTGGTGAAGAAGGGTTCGAACACCCGTGCTGCGTTTCCTTTGGAAACGCCCCGGCCATCGTCCGCGACCACCAGCCAGCGATCGCCGCCGTCCAAGGTAACACGGCCAGCTCCATGTTCGGACGCATTGCGGACAAGTTGCCCAACCACAAGTGCCAGGCCGTCTTCAGCCATGGGAAGCACGGCATCGCCCCTGACCTCGAGCGTGAGCCCGTCCGGCAGATCGATCAATTTTGCGAAAGAGCTTAGCGTGGACTGCCCAAGATAGCGGACCTCGCGGGCCTGAGCGGCCTTGCGCAGGGCGGTCAACTGGCGTTCGATCTGCAGCCGGGCGCTGTCTACCTGCGCCAACAGTCTGGCATCTTCAGGCGACAGGCTTCCGCCGTCTTCCATCAACTCCACCGCCGCCCGGATACCGGCCACGGGCGTCTTAAGCTCATGGGTCACATGGTCGGTAAAGGCGCGGATGGTGGCTTCGCGATCGCGCAAGGCCTCGGCCATTGCGATGACCCGGACAGCCGTGGCGTGCAGTTCCTTTGTGCCGTAGTGTACTGGCACGGGCGCAGTTCCTTCTGCCTCGGCATATGCTTCGAGCGCCCGGATCGGGCGCAGCAGCAGGCGGACCAAGAGCCCGCCCAACAAAGCGGTCAGCACTGTGATCACGACGCCCAGCAAGGCGGCCGCAGGGCGAAAGCCGATCTCCGGCCCGAGGTAGCGCAAGACCACCAGCCCGACAAAGCTCATCCCGAGCGTCGCCGCCAGCGCCCCGCCCAGAACGAAGCCCAGCGAAGGCCGCCATCGCCGGGTCAAGAGCAGGCTCCCAGCCTAATGCCTTGCCCGTGCACGGTCTCGATGGACTCAGGACAGCCCGCCTCGGCCAGCTTGCGGCGGAGGTTCCGCAGATGGCTGTCCATGGTGCGGTCCGATTGTTGGGCGCCCGAGCCCCAGACCGCATTGGCCATGTCCATCCGGCTCAGCAGCCGCCCAGGCGAGGCCATCACTGCTTCGAGCATCTGGAATTCGGTTCCGGTCAGGGCGACTGTCGCCTCATCTACCCGGCAAACGCGTGCGGTCATATCCAACGTCACGCGGCCGTGGCGGCGTATCTCGGACCGCGCGGCACTTCCACTGCGGCGCAGGATTGCGCCGACGCGGGCGACCAGTTCGCGTGGTGAGAATGGTTTCGTCACGTAATCGTCCGCGCCCATCTCCAGTCCGACTATGCGGTCCACCTCGTCGTCGCGGGCGGTCAGGAACAGGATCGGAACTTCGGACCGGGCGCGGATGCGGCGGCAGACCTCGAAGCCGTCCATCTCGGGCAGGCCGATGTCCAGCACGATGAGGTCGGGCCCGGAGCGGGCAGCCTCGACCAAGGCCTGCGCCCCGTCGGCAGCGCAGGTCACGCTATGGTCGGCGCGTTCGAGCGCGGTGCGGACGAGGTCACGCAGGCGGGGGTCATCGTCGACAACAAGGATTTTCATGACTGCTCTCCTTGCCGATTGTTAACCCGCCAAACGCGACTTGCGAAAGCCCCAGTCGCGCCAGCCTTCGACGGTCGGATAAATGGTGTCACAGGGCATGGATCCGGTGCCGAACCGGGACACTGCGGGGGCCGCCATCGGGCCGAGGGCACAGATGTAGGCGGGATCGCGCGCGACGTCGGGGTGCGAGAGATTGTAGCTGGCGATCACGCCGGCGAAGTTGACGAAGCTGGCGGAATAGAGCAGGACCAGCCCGGCGCCGAAGCCACGCCAGATCAGCCAGCTGTTAGAAAGGCCGAGCAGCACTTGCCAGATGGCCAGCGCCAGCAGGCCGAAGACCAGAAGCATCCAGAGAAAGGCGTAAACGCGCATGTAGGTCAGTCCGTAGCTTTGCACGTAGAGTTCCAGCCGCAACATGGCCCCGGCGCACAGGACAAGGTTCTGACCGAGCCAGACCAGCAGCAGGGGGCTGATGGAACGGTGTTCCTGCAGAAAGGGGCGGGCGGCGAGCGCCACTCCGGCAGCAAGCAGAGCGGTGACCAGCAGCGGATAGGCGCCGCGATGCGCATATTCGGCGAGGTTCATACCGCGGGGCAAGTCGGCGCCGCCGAGGACGATGAGCATGTCCGTGACGGTTTGAACCGCGATCACGGCGTTGAAGGTCCATAGCGCCCGCAGGATCGAGCGGCGGTTGACGCCGAGGCGGGGGCCCACCTCGGGGAGAGAGGGCAGAGCCGCTGGTGCGGGCAAGGTCCGGTCCAGAAGAGGCCAGAGGATGAGCGCGACGCCAGCCCAGAACAGCAGGCGTTCGATCAGGTCCATGAGGTCAACCTCCCAATCGAGCGCCTGAAGGATCAGCGGGTTGGCCCGCAGGATGAGCCCGCCAAAGACCATCAACCCGCCAAGGGGAAATCCCCAGTCTCGCAGGAGCGGGCGCAGCGTCGCCGGTTGCGGAGCGCTGGGCGTGAAGCCACGCCAATGGCTGGGGGTCAGGGGCGTGGTCCAGCCTTTTGGCAGACGGGCCAGCCAGGCGAGGCCGGTGGCAAGCCATGGGTCTTCGTCGCGAACCCGCGCCCACACCAGCGCGGCGGCGAGGCTGGCGAGGAGAAAGACGACCGAGAGCAGTTGGACATAGTCGATGGCGGGCAGGCTGCCGACGAGGACGAGCAAGGCGGGGCGGATCTTGCGGTGGCCGGGGACGTCCCAGGTCGCGATGGCAAATAGGATACCGGCAAAGAGCGCCAGTGACACGCCAAGAGTTTCGCCGCGAAACAGCCAGTCGGCGAGCAGGACCAGCACGGCCAGAGCACTGCCCCGCTGCCAGTCGCGGCGGGGGCGTTCATCGCGCCGGGAGGCTGTCTGCGCTTGGTCATCCAGCCACCAGCCGTCCATTGTGAGTGTGTTCGGAAACTGTCCCAAGGCTTCGCCCTCTCTTTCTTGTGTCGCTGGAAAGAGGAATGCCCCGGAGGCTGTGCAGACGAGGGACAGGAGATGTGCAGGTTTCGTGCAGAGCGGCCTGTCGCGGAGGCCGCCCAAACCTCGCCTTGCAAGGCGCGGACAACGAGGGGGGGATCGGAGAAGGGCGGGTTTGAAGGTTTTGCTGCGAAACCTGTTTTGTTAACAATGTGTTAACGTATCAGCGGAACCATTGGTCCCAGCCGGACAGATAGTAGTCGACGAGATGGTGGGTCTGGAGGCTGTTGGGCTGGACCTGCACTCGGGCGGCGTCGCGACCAAAGATCTGCAGGGCGGACCATGTCTCCGGATCCAGAAACCGCAGGCCGTCGGGCAAGTTCAGGGGACGGGGGCGGTGCGGAAGGGGCGTGACCAGCGTGAAGCCCCAGTCTCCGAAGCTGGGAACATAGGCGTGATAGGGCAGGACGCTGAGCGGCTCGGAGGGCGTGGCGGGGTTGCGGGTGTCCTCCCATGTGGCCACGACGGACCAGAAGGCCTCGCGGGCGTAGACCGGGGACCCGGACTGCGTGACCAAAGCGCCGCCGGTGGCGAGACGTTCTATCAGAAGGCTGTAGAATTCGCGGCTGTAGAGCTTTGACAGGGCGATGTTTTTCGGGTCTGGCAGGTCGGCTATGATGACATCGAAAATTTCCTCGGAGCTCTCGGCAAATTGCCAGGCATCCTGGTTCAGAATTGTCACGCGCGGGTCGCGCAGGGCGTTGTCCGACAACGCGGCAAGGTCGTTGTGGTCGCGAAACAGCTGCGTCATCCGCGGGTCGAGATCAACAAGGGTGACGGTTTCGACGCCTGCGTGCCGCAGCACTTCGCGCGCGGCCATGCCGTCGCCGCCGCCGAGGATCAGGACGTTGGCATGGCGCTCGGCCAGCGACATGGCGGGGTGGACGAGGGACTCGTGGTAGCGGTGTTCGTCGAGGCTGTCGAATTGAAGCGAGTGGTCGAGGTAGAGCCGGGTGCGGTCGCGGAAGCGGGTGACAGAGATCTTCTGGTAGGGGGTCAGTTCGGTCAGGATGACGTCGTCCTCGAAGAGCGCGGCATCCGCGACAGAAACGAGGCGTTCAGACTGGATGAGCGCCGCGCCCGTCGCCAGTAATGCGACGGTGCAGGCGATCCACTGGGCACGGGCGGCACCGTCGCGGAAGATCCAGAGCGACAGGAGCGCCACCAGCAAATTCAGCAGGCCGAAGGCAAGGCTGGCCGACATCAGCCCGAGGTTGGGGATGATGAACAGCGGAAAGGCCAGCGAGGCGATGAGCGCGCCGATGTAATCGACTGTGAGCACGTTTTCGAAGCGGAAGCGGTGCGCGCCGATCGTTTCGAGGGTGCGGGCGATGAGAGGGATCTCGGCCCCGGACAGGGCGCCGATTGCGATGAGTGCGGCATATAGGGCGACACCCACCGCGTCGGTTGTGGCGTAGGAGAAGAACAGCATGGGCGCGAGGAATCCGCCGATGAGCCCCAGCGCGATTTGCGCCCATATGAAACCGCGCACCGCCTCGGTGACAAAGCGCGAGGCCCATGCGCCAAGGCCCATGGCCGAGAGGAAGACCCCGATGACGAAGGAGAATTGCCGGATCGAGTCGCCCAGCAGGTAGCTGGAGACCGTGGCGGCGATCAGTTCGTAGATCAGCCCGGCCACCGCCACCAGAAGGGTGGCGAGCAGCAGCCAAGCCTCGCGCAGGCGCGTCGGGGCGGTTGTCTCGGTCACTGGGTTAGGACGAGAGTATGACGGAGGAGATGATGATTGCCAGAGACAGGAAAACCGACCCGATAAGCACGGCAAGGGCGGTGTTCTGGTCTTCCTCGATTTCCTTGACGACCGAGAAGTGGGTCATCTTGTTGATGAGCCACCAGCACAGCCCCATCAGCAGCACGCCGAGGAAGGTGTAGAAGATGGTTCCGATGACCTCGGAAAGCTGGATCGTGATGATGGGGTCCATGGTGTCCCTTCCTGCGATTACTTGATGCGGCCGGCGATGGAGCCGGCGCCATTGGAGCCTTGTCGGATGGAGCGGGTTTCCTCGCCCGAGCTGCCGCCAAGGCCGTACCAGGCAACGTAGCTGGTGGCCGCGAGCGCTGAGAGCGAGAGGGAGAGGAAGACAATGCGAAACAGGGTCATGTCAGTCCTCGTCCCAGTCTGAACCGGCGAAACGCTGTTTGTATTGCCAGATCTGACGCGCCCAGGGCGCGAGGGTCAGCACACCGAAGCCAATGGCGAGGAGATAGAGCCATTGCGGCATGCGCACGCCTTCGGAGACGGAGACCGTGACTTCGGTCGGGGCGCGGCCATCGGTCCAGAGTTCGGTTTCGGCCTCGGAGAGGGTCAACTGATAGGTGCCGGGGGTTGCGGGGCGGAATTTGAGCCCGGCAGAGCGGTTGCCCTCGGACCACGCGCCGTCGCTGTCGCGGCCGCTGTAGAATTCCATGAAGCGGCTGGATTCGACCAGGGTCTCGTCTTCGGGATCGGTGACGTCGAAGTCGATTCCGAGCCAGGCGTTCGACGGGCTGGACGCGAAGGCGATGCGCACCAGCTGTTCGGTATTGGTGACCTCGAAGTCAAAGGTTTGCGGCAGGTCGGCGAGTCTGACGCGGGTTGCGGGCAGAATGTCGGGCGGCCGGTTGAGGGCGCCGATGAGCATCGCCAGCAGCAAGGCCACCACGGCGCACCCGCCCGCAACGAGGCGGATGAAGCTGTCGTTATGTCCTCCGCCGAAGGGCTGCGTCGGATGCCGGTCGATGGGACGCGGCGGCGTGTCGAGGCCAAAGGCGAGGGTGACTTCCTCGGGGGAGAGCCAGACCGTGCGGTAGACCTCGCGTTCCTTGAACGCCCCGGAGGTGGAGAAGTCGAGCATGGCAGAGGACGAGAGCAGCGAGACCGTAGTGGTCTTTTCGTCCATCTTTGGCGCCCATGTGAATTCGCCTTCGAGGTAGGTGATTTGCGGGCGCGAGGTCTCGTAGTACGTGTGACGGTCGCCATTCAGCAGGACGGTCGGACGGTTGTCGGCGGCATTGACCATGCGGCTGTCGATCCAGGCCGGGGTTGTGGGTTTGCGCACGCGCCGCGAAAAGGTGGTGTTTCCGTTCTCGAAGTTGAGCCAGGCGTAGCCGTGGGTCGGCGAATACAGCTGGTGTTCGGCCCATTCGAAAGGCCCTTCGCGCAGGCCGATGGTGCCGACGATCTGCCAGTCGACCCCCATGAGCCGCCCCGACATCCCGAGGGTGAAGGGGGAGTCCGGGCGTTTGCGCCTGTCGTATTTCGTCAACAGCTTGTAGCCGTGCTGGGCGTCCAGTTCGGCTCCGCAGTAGGGGCAGACATGGACCACCACGCGCCCACCGCCGAGCAGGTTCAGACCCGCGCCGCAGGAGGTGCAATTGATCGACTTCAGGTCAGAGGAGAGGGTCATCGCGGCTCTCCCGACACTTCGAACGGATCATGCCATTCGCCTGTGAACCACCCCGATCCAGTGGCATCGGTTTCGCAGGAGAGCAGCGTGCCGTGATCGCCCTGCGCATTGGCGTAGGTGAAGGACTCTCCCACCAGAAGCCGCTCGCCAAAGGCGCCGCGCAGTGCGCTGCATTCGCCGCGGCCTGTTTCAATGACGCGGAAGCGCTCGTTCTGCCACTGGAAGCTGTGGCCGAGCGGGCTTTCGGTGGTGAAGCCGGGGCGCTGGGCGTCGGGGATCTCGAACTGGATCACGATGTCGCCCTCGTCGACCGAGATCCAGGCACCGTTGCCGCGCGGGTCTTCGCACCAGTACTCGTCCCACCAGCCACGCCCGTAGCTGAACCGCGCATGGCCAAGCGCCTCCCACGCCTTGTGGCCAAGTTTGACGATGTCGCCGATGGCAAACAGCTGCGGGCCGTCGTGCATCTCGCCCGCCGAGCCGGCATTCAGAAGCCGCTCGCCCTCGATGTACAACGTGGTGTCGCACGAGGGGCAAGTCTGCATGATGACGGACTTGACCACCTCCGGGACGGGGTGGCCGCAATTTGGGCAGGTCAATTCCATGGCTAAGGTAAATCAGTTAACGGAGCTTGGTTCAACGATGGGACAACCTTACCCGGGAAAGAGCTCCATCGCCAGCACATCGCACAGCACGCGCGGTCGATAAGCCTTTTCAGGGAGGCGAGTGCTACGCTCGCGATCCCGGCGTAAGGCCATGCGTGATCTGTGTACTCGGACGTAAGGACCACGCGTGCATCGGGTCGCCTGCGAATAATCGATGCCGGTGGGGGGCCAGTAGGATGAGATCAACGAAGGACAGATCTGCGCGTGGTGTGGCGGTCCATGCCAGAAATGTAGGGGTGGCATTGGTCGGCGTCCAAGCTTGATAGCCTGGGTCGCACGGTAAGCGGTCCGACGCTGTGTACCGATGCTCTTTCTCAGGCGGCTGTTTGGGGCAGGAACCGGCAAACTGGAGCGCATGTGTAGTGTTGGCTTTCAGTGACGCCGGATCGTCAGCCGATTCATGCGCGCATCTGGGCGGGCTTCGGCTCTGCGCACCAAACTTTGGAGGCGCGGTACGGTGAACGATAGGGATGAGAGAATTTTATCATGACTGCGGCGGGGCTGGGTGATTGGTCATGATACAAAACATCATGGGGGGATTGCGAGGCGGGGGCGAAACATGGAGAGCATGGCGCCGGAGGAGCCGCAGCGTATGCTGCACCCGTTTCAAATCCTGCCAGAACGGCTGCCGCCCGGTGACACCGCCGGTGCGCGGGTTAATGGCGGGTTTCCGCATCACGGGCCGCGCGAGGGCGCGACCGACACGACACGAGACCGGACTTTCAAGGAGCCGCGCATATGACCCTTCGTTTCGCCATTCTCGGCGCAGGCCGCATCGGCCAAGCCCACGCCCGCGCCATTTCCGCCACCCCCGGCGCGGCCTTGGTCGCGCTTTACGAACCGCTGGAGGCCGCGGCGCAGTCCATGGCATCCCGCTATGGCTGCGAGCTGCGCTCGACTGACGAAATTGCTGCGGCGGAGGACATCGACGCCGTTGCCATCTGCACGCCGACCGACACCCATGCCGACCTGATCGAGCAGTTCGCGCGCGCCGGAAAGGCGATCTTTTGCGAGAAGCCGGTGGACCTGTCGTCGGAGCGTGTGAAGCAGGCGCTGAAGACCGTCGAGGACACCGGCGCGACGCTGATGGTGGGCTTCAACCGCCGTTTTGACCCGGATTTCATGGCGGTCAAGGCCGCGATCGACGCGGGCAGCATCGGCGACGTGGAGATGGTGACCATCACCTCGCGCGATCCGGGCGCGCCGCCGGTCAGCTACATCAAGGTGTCGGGCGGGATCTTCCGCGACATGACGATCCATGACTTCGACATGGCGCGCTGGTTGCTGGGCGAGGAAGTGACGACCGTGGTGGCACAGGGTTCGAACCTGGTCGATCCCGAGATCGCGGCGGCGGGCGATTATGATTCCGTCAACGTGATCCTCAAGACCGCGTCGGGCAAGCAGTGCGTCATCACCAACTCGCGCCGCGCCACCTATGGCTATGACCAGCGCATCGAGGTGCATGGGTCCAAGGGCATGGCCTCGGCGGCGAACCGCCACGAGTCGACCGTCGAAGTGGCGGGCGAGGGCGGCTATGCGCGTCCGCCGCTGCTGAACTTCTTCATGGACCGCTATGCCATGGCCTATGCCAACGAGATCGCGGCCTTTGTCGACGCCGTGGCCAATGGCAAGCCGACGCCGACCACGGGTCTGGACGGCCTGAAGGCGCTGGAACTGGCGGATGCCGCGCTGGAATCGGCGCAGACCGGCAAGGCCGTGACGCTGGGCTGAGGTCCGTACCGAGCCTGATCGGTTGGTTTCACTCCCTCTGTGTGCCCGGGACACCGGGCACGTGCCGCCGCACGGATCCTCCCCCGTGCGGCGATTTTTCGTTGCGTGTGCAACGAAGCTTGATCTTCTGGTGGGGCTGGTGTTTGGTCCGCCGCAGAGGCCGTGCGATCAAAATTTTGTTTCCTAGTGGAAGAAACTGGACAAGTCGGGGCGAGTCGTGTTCCATGTTCTCAAGTGGCAAAGGTGTTGCAATATAGTGCGAACCCTGCAACATCTTGCACATATCGTCGCGGTGTAGGGGAGGACATCATGGCACTATTTCGCAGACATTTCCTGTCGGCAACGGCGGCGCTGGTGCCGCTGTTCATGGCTGGGGGCGCGATGGCGCAGGAGGTCACGCTGACCCTGCACCAGTTCCTGCCCGCGCAGGCCAACGTGCCGAAGCTGGTGCTGGACGTCTGGGCCGACAAGGTCGAGGCCGACTCCAATGGCCGGATCGAGATCGAGCGCTTTCCCGCGATGCAGCTGGGCGGCACCCCGCCGGAGCTGATCGACCAGGTGCAGGATGGCGTGGCGGATATCGTCTGGGCGGTGAACGGCTTCACCCCGGGGCGCTTTCCGCAGACCGAGGTGTTCGAACTGCCCTTCATGACCGAGGACGCCGGCGCGGCGTCCTATGCGTACTGGAAGATGTTCGAGACGCATATGAAGGACGCGGATTTCGCGGATGTGCATGTTCTGGCCACTTTCGTGCACGGTCCCGGCATGTTGCACACGAAAAGCCCGGTGTCGGCCCCCGAAGACCTGACCGGGATGAAGATCCGTGGCGGGTCGCGCATGGTGAACCAGCTTCTGGAGACGGTCGGGGCAGAGCCCATCGGGCTGCCGGTCACGGCGATCCCGGAATCGCTGTCCAAGGGCGTGATCGATGGCACCACCATCCCGTGGGAGGTGACGACCTCGCTGAAAGTGCCCGAACTCGTGCACAATCACACCGAGTTCGACGGGCCGGGGATTTACAACCTGACCTTCGTTCTGGCGATGAACAAGGACGTCTATGAAAGCCTGTCCGACGAGGACCGCGCGGTGATCGACGCCAATTCCGGTCTGGATTTCAGCGTCTTCGCGGGCAAGACCATGGAAGAGGCCGATGGCCCCGCGCGGCAGGTCGCGGTGGACAATGGCAACACCATCGTCACCGTGTCGGAAGAAGACGCACAGAAATGGGCGGAAATGGCACAGCCGATCTATGATACATGGGTCGCGGACATGCAGTCCAAGGGCATCGACGGTCAGGCGCTGATCGACGAGGCGCGCGCCCTGATGGCGGAATACGAAGCGAACAACTAAAGACCGCCCGCAGGGGCGGGGTCATTCTCAGGGAGGAAACGAAATGACCACACGGAGAACCTTCATGGGTGTTGCGGCAGGCTTTGCCGCGGCGCTGATGGGCACCACCGCACTGGCGGCGGATGTCACGCTGACGCTGGAGCACTTCCTGCCCGCACAAGCCAACGTGCCGGTGCAGGTGCTGGACGTCTGGGCCGACAAGATCGAAGCCGAGTCGGGCGGCCGCATCGAGATCGAGCGCTACCCCTCGATGCAGCTGGGCGGCACCCCGCCGGAATTGATCGACCACGTGCAGGACGGCATCGTCGACCTGGGCTGGACCGTGGTTGGCTACACCCCGGGCCGCTTCCCGCGCACCGAGGTGTTCGAACTGCCGTTCATGGTGACCGACGCGCGCGCCGCGTCCTATGCCTATGCCAAGATCTTCGAAGAGCAGATGGCCGACGAAGACTTCAAGGACGTCAAGATCATCGGCACCTGGGTGCATGGCCCGGGCATGTTCCACACCAACAAGCCGGTGACCAAGCCCGAGGACCTGCAGGGCATGAAGATCCGTGGCGGTTCGCGCCTGGTGAACGACCTGCTGACCCGCGTCGGCGCAGAGCCGATCGGCATGCCGGTTCCGGCGGTGTCCGAGGCGCTGTCGAAGGGCGTTCTGGATGGCACCACCATTCCGTGGGAAGTGACCCCGGCGGTGAAGGTGTCGGAACTGGTGTCCAACCACACCGAGTTCGAAGGTCCGGCGCTGTACAACCTGACCTTCGTTCTGGCGATGAACAAGGACAAGTACGAGAGCCTCGACGATGACCTGAAGGCCATCATCGACGCGAACTCGGGCGTGCCGTTCTCGATCTTTGCCGGTGGTACGCAGGCGGATGCCGATGGCCCGGCGCGCCAGATCGCGGTGGACCGTGGCAACAACATCATCACCGTGAGCCAGGCCGACGCCGAGGCGGCATGGGCACCGATCACCGCGCCGATCTACGAGACCTGGGTCGCGGACATGAACGCAAAGGGCATCGACGGTCAGGCACTGATCGACGAGGCCAAGCAGCTGATGTCCGAGTACACGCCGGACATGGACACCTGGGGCAAGTAAGCCCTAAGGAGGGGCCGCGCCGCGATGGTCGCGGCCCCGATTGCATTTATCGGAAACACTTGAATTACAGGGGAATGTCGCGATGGCCGGTTTGCACCGCATCGTCCTTGGACTTGCGCGCCTGATGGCGCTGGCCGGGGGCGCCGTGCTGACAGTTCTGATTGTCATGGTCTGCCTGTCGATCATCGGCCGCGCGGGCAACAGCCTGTTGCATGCGCTGGTGGCCGTGGACGTGATGGCCGGGGCCGCGCAGGGCCTGATCGACGCGGGCGTCGGCGCCATTCGCGGCGACTTTGAACTGGTGGAGGCCGGGATGGCCTTTTGCATCTTTGCCTTCCTGCCGTTCTGCACGGTGACGGGCGGCCATGCCTCGGTCGACGTGTTCACCAACTTCCTGCCTGGTTCGGTGAACCGCGTGCTGGACGTGCTGATCGCGATCCTGTTCGCGGCGGTGATGGTGGTGATCGCGGTGCAGCTGGAAGAGGGCATGGCGCGCAAGATTTCCTCGGGGCAGACGACGCTGTTGTTGGAATTCCCGGTGTGGTGGGCCTATGCGGCCAGCCTTGTCGGAGCTGCTGCCTCGGCGGTGGTGGCCTGCTACCTCGTGGTGGTGCGGGTGTATGAAATCGTGACGGGGCGCGTGATCGTGCCGAATGCCGTGGGAGCGGACCATTGAGCAATCTGGAAATCGGGATCTGGTCGTTCCCTGCGCTGCTGCTGCTGATCTTCCTGCGGGTGCCTATCGGGCTGGCGATGTTCTCGGCGGGGTTTGCCGGGATGTGGCTGACAATGGGGAACACCAAGTTGCCGATGGCGCAGTTGAAGGACCTCGCCTATTCGCAATTCTCCAACTACTCGCTGTCCATCGTGCCGATGTTCCTGCTGATGGGGTATTTCGCGACATTGGGCGGCATGTCCCAGGCGCTGTTCAAGGCGGCAGAGAACTTCCTCGGGCATCGGCGCGGCGGGGTGGCCATGGCGGCGATTGGCGCCTGCGCGGGCTTTGGCGCGATCTGCGGGTCGTCGCTGGCGACGGCTGCCACCATGTCGCGCGTGTCGCTGCCCGAACTGAAGCGCTACGGCTATGACGGCGGTTTTGCCACGGCGACGCTGGCGGCGGGGGGCACGCTGGGCATCCTCATTCCGCCGTCGGTGGTGCTGGTGATCTACGCCATCCTGACCGAGCAGAACATCGCCAAGCTGTTCCTTGCGGCCTTTGTGCCCGGTATCCTTGCGGCCATCGGTTACATGGTGGCGGTGTCGATCTACGTGCGGGTGAACCCCGAGAGCGCCGGTGTGCGCGAACCGGTCCCGATGGGCGAGCGGTTCCGGGCGCTGGTCGATGTCTGGCCGGTGCTCTTGGTGTTCCTCGCGGTGGTGGGCGGCATCTACGGCGGTATCTTCACCCCGACCGAGGGCGCGGCCGTCGGTGCATTGGGAACTGGTATCATCGCGCTGGTTAATGGTGGCTTGACCTGGCGCACGCTGCTGGACAGCTTTACCGATACGGCGCGGTCCTCGGCGATGATCTTCTTCATCGTGCTGGGGGCGGCGTTCTACAACGCTTTCCTCGCGCGGACGCGGGTGCCGCAGGAGCTGTCGGAGTGGGTCGTGGGACTCGGTCTGACGCCGATCGCGGTGCTGGCGGCTATCCTCGTGATCTACCTGATCCTGGGCTGTTTCATGGACTCGCTTTCCATGATCCTGCTGACGATCCCGATCTTCTTTCCGGTGATCATGGCGATGGATTTCGGGCTGTCGCCGGAACACACGGCCATCTGGTTCGGCATCCTCGTGCTGATCGTCGTCGAGGTCGGGCTGATTACGCCGCCGGTGGGGATGAACCTGTTCGTCATCAACGCCATGTCGCCGGAGACGCCGATGGTCTCCACCTATCGCGCGGTGTTGTATTACGTCGTGTCCGACCTGCTGCGGGTGGTGGTGCTGGTGGCTTTCCCGGCGATCACGTTGTTCCTGCTGCCATAAGCGGGAGAGGAGTCGGGAATATGCATCGCGTGAGGCGGTGCATGGACTTCGAGCGGGGAGGGGGCGCTGCCCCCGTCGCCTCTGAGGAGGCGACTCCCCCGAGGGTATTTGTGAAACCAAAGAACATGGGGCCGGGCGCCCGAGGGGAGGTTCGACATGAAAATTGCGGGACAGGTTGCGATCGTCACGGGCGGGGCGAGCGGACTGGGGGCGGCAACGGCGCGGCGACTGGCGGCCGAGGGGGCCAGAGTTGGCATCCTCGATTTCGACGCCGATCGCGGGGCCGAGGTGGCGCGCGAGATCGGTGGACATGCGGTAAAGACCGACGTGTCGTCGGAGGCTTCGGTGGCGGCGGCGGTGGCCGAGGTGAAGGCCACGCTCGGCGCGCCGCGGATTTCGGTCAGCTGTGCCGGGATTGGCTTGGCAGCGCGGGTTGTCGGGCGCGAGGGCGTGCTGTCGACGGAACTGTTCGAGAAGACGATCCGGGTGAACCTGATGGGGTCCTATTACGTGATGAGCCATGCGGCGCGCGAGATGATGGCGCTGGAGCCGCTGGAGGGGGGCGAGCGCGGCGTGGTCATCAATACCGCGTCGGTGGCCTTCGAGGACGGGCAGATCGGGCAGGTGGCTTATGCGGCGTCGAAAGGCGGGATTGCCTCGATGTGCCTGCCTGCCGCCCGCGAGATGGCCAAGCAGGGCGTGCGGGTCATGGCGATTGCGCCGGGCCTGTTCAACACGCCGATGATGGAGGGCCTGCCGCAGGAGACGGTGGACGGGATCGTGGCGAACATTCCCTTCCCGCATCGTTTGGGCGATCCGGCGGAATACGCGCAGCTGGTCTGCCAGATCTGCGAAAGCGCCTATCTGAACGGCTCGGTCATCCGGCTGGACGCCGCTGTGCGTCTGCCACAGCGCTGAGGGTCTGGGGATGGGTGTTCAGTATCGCGCGCACAAGGTGAAGCGGGAGGATCGGGCCGATGGTTCGATCATCCTGACCTCTGGCTACGACATGAGCCCGGTGGCGGAGAAGACCGGTGTCTGGGTGGACCGCTGGGCCGCCGAGGCGCCCGACCGGGTGTTCATTGCCGAACGCGACGGCGAGGGCTGGCGCGAGGTGAGCTATGCCGAGACGCGCCGGATCGTGCGGGAGCTGGCCGGTGGGCTGCTGGCGCGCGGGGTGTCCGCGCCGCTGGTGGTGATCTCCGGCAACGGGGTGGACCATGGCCTGCTGACGCTGGCGGCGCAGTACATCGGCGTGCCGACGGTGCCCCTGGCGGAGCAGTATTCGTTGATCCCCGAGGCGCGCGGCCAGCTGGAGCATTGCGTCGAAGTGGTGAAGCCGGCGGTGGTCTTTGCCGACGATGGCGCGCGCTATGGCGAGGCGCTGGCCATGCCGATCTTCGACGGGATGCTGAAGGTCGTGGCGAAGAATGCCTCGGGTGACATGCTGCTGCTGTCGGACCTGATGGGATCGGACGCGGGTGTCGATGCGGCGGCGGCGGCGGTCGGCCCGAACACGGTGGCGAAGTACCTGATGACCTCGGGGTCGACCTCGCACCCTAAGGCGGTGGTGACCACGCAGCGCATGATGTGCGCGAACCAGGCGCAGATCCTCGACGCGCTGCCCTTCCTCGGCGATCCGGCGAAGCCGCCGGTGGTGGTGGACTGGCTGCCGTGGAACCATGTGTTCGGCGGCTCGCACAACTTCAACATGATGCTGTCGAATGGCGGGACCTTCTACGTGGATGGCGGCAAGCCGACGCCCGCGTTGATGGGCCTGTCCATCGAGAACAACCGTATGAAGAGCGGCACACTGGCCTTCAACGTGCCGGTGGGCTTTGCCAAGATGCGCGACGCGATGAAGGCGGACGAGGCCCTGCGCGACATGTATTTCTCGGGTCTCGACATGCTGTTCTACGCCGGGGCGTCGCTGCCGCAGGACGTGTGGAACGACCTGGAGGACATGGCCCGGGAGGTCACCGGGACGGTGCCGCTGATGAACTCCAGCTGGGGTCTGACAGAGACCGGCCCGGCCTGCCTGATCCAGCACGAGCCGACGCATATGTCGGGCATCGTCGGCGTGCCGATGACTGGGGTCGAGGTGAAGCTGATCCCCGATGACGAGATGCGCTGCGAGGTGCGGGTGCGCGGGCCGAACATCATGCCCGAATACCTGAACGATCCCGAGAAGACCGCCGAAGCCTTTGACGAGGAAGGGTTCTTCCTCACCGGGGACGCGATGAAGTTCGTCGATCCCGAGGACATCGACAAGGGGATGAAGTTCGACGGGCGCATCTCGGAGGATTTCAAGCTGCTGACCGGGACATGGGTGCGGGCGGCGAACCTGCGGCTGGATCTGCTGCGTGACCTGGCGCCACTGGCGGCGGACCTGGTGATCTGCGGCGCGGACAAGGGCGAGATCGGCGTGCTGGTGTTCCCGTCGCAGGCCTGCATGGACATGGCGGTGCAGGAGGGCGAGCTCTACTGCTCGGAAGTGCTGCATCACGAACTGGCCAAGAAACTGCGGGCGCGGGGCGAGCATGGCTCTGCCACGCGGGTCAGCCGCGCGCTGGTGATGTGCGAACCGCCCTCGTTGGGGGATGGCGAGATCACCGCCAAGGGCAACCTGAACTTCCGCAAGGTGCAGGCCCGCCGGGCGGGGCTGGTGGCGCGGCTCTATGACGACAGCGACCCGCAGGTGGTGCGCGTCTGATTAAGATCCGGTTACCGCGTCAGCGGGGTTAAGACGGCGCGCGCAGCGGTTAACGCAGCGCGCGCAGTGTTGCTGCACGACATACGGTGTCCTGCCCGACGTTGTCCACAAGGGCTTAACGAAACTCAATCTTGGTTACGGCGTACGCAAGGTGAGTCGCGGCCGGTTTGGCCGGGAAAACCGGCCGGTTGTTAACCTGTCAGGCGATTCGCAGCCGCCGCCCCCGTTGCATGAAAAATTTCGCCGTTAACCGGCAGAAAAACTTTCCCGGAAGACCACGGTAAACCGCGCCGCGAGACGCCGAAGAGGACGACGACACACTCGCGCAAAGCCGACCGAATAGTCAGCAATACTTGCCATGTTAGCGCCTGCGCCCTGCTTCTTTGGTTTTCCAAATACCCTCGGGGGAGGCCGCAGGCCGGGGGCAGAGCCCCCAAACGACATGTGCACAAAAGTGCACACGTCACATATCAATCGTTGATTTGTCTCACGTGACTGGCATTATAGCGCACAAGCGCGTTCGGGGAGGAGACCGGACGCGTGCGCTTGATCCGGGCGTTGCCCGGGTCGCTGGGAGGTTTGATATGACGGACAATCGCAATGCGGCGATCCACTTCGTGGATCGTCACGTCGATGAGGGGCGCGAGGCCAAGGTGGCCTTTCGCGAGGCTGCGGGCAAGAAGCGTGACCTGACCTATGGCAAGCTGGCCGAGCGCAGCGCGCTGGTAGCCGGGGCCATGGACCAGCTGGGCATTCACCCCGAGCAGCGGGTGGCCTGCCTGATCCTCGATCAGGTGGAATACCCGGAAATCTTCTGGGGCGCGTTGAAGGCGCATGTGGTGCCGATCGCGCTGAACACGCTGCTGACGGCCGAGACCTACGACTTCATCTTCCGCGACAGCCGCGCCGTGGCGCTGTTTGTCTCGCGCGAGCTGTACGATGTGGTGAAGCCGATCCTTGGCGAGAACCCCTTCCTGCGGCACGTGGTGGTGATCGGCGACGACACGCCCGAGGGGACGCTGTCCTACGAGGCGCTGATGGCCAGCGCCACGCCGAGGAAGCCCGCGCAGGTGGGCGAGGATGAATGTGCCTTCTGGCTTTATTCCTCGGGCTCGACGGGTCAGCCGAAGGGCGTGCGGCATGTGCATGGCGCGCTGAGGGCGACGGCGGACACCTACGGGGCGCAGGTTCTGGGCATCCGGGAAGACGACGTGGTCTATTCCGTGGCGAAGATATTCTTTGCCTACGGGCTGGGGAATGCCATGACCTTCCCCATGTCGGTGGGCGCGACGACGGTTCTGTATGGCGGGCGGCCCACGCCGGATGTGGCAGTGCAGATCGTGGCGGATGAGCAGCCGACGATTTTCTGCGGGGTGCCGACGCTCTATGCCGCGACGGTGCATTGGCTGGAGAAGAACGCGGTGCCGGCACATCGGCTGCGGCGCTGCATCTCGGCGGGGGAGGCCCTGCCCGAGGAGGTCGGCAACGGCTGGAACAGGCTCTGGGGCTGCGAGATCCTCGACGGGGTGGGCTCGACGGAGATGCTGCACATCTTCCTGTCGAACGCGCCGGGGGACGTGGTTTACGGCACCAGCGGACGCGCGGTGCCGGGGTATGAATTGCGCTGCGTCGATGAAGACGGGCAGGAGATCACGCCGGGCGGCGTGGGCGAACTGCTGGTGCGGGGTGCCTCGGCCGCCGAGGGCTATTGGAACAAGCGGTCCAAGAGCCGGTCGACCTTCGAAGGGGAATGGACCCGAACGGGGGACAAGTACGAGGTGACCGAGGACGGGCGTTTCGTCTACTGCGGGCGCACGGACGACATGTTCAAATGCTCGGGCATCTGGGTGTCGCCCTTCGAGGTGGAGCAGGCGGTCGTCGCCCATCCCGGTGTGCTGGAGGCGGCAGTCGTGCCATGGCGCGATGCGGATGACCTGGAAAAGCCCAAGGCCTTTGTCGTGCTGAAGGACGGCTCGGACGCGGCGGCGGTCGTGGCGGAGTTGAAGGACTTCGTGAAGGCCAAGGTCGGCGCGTGGAAATACCCGCGCTGGGTGGAGGTCGTGGAGGACCTGCCAAAGACCGCGACGGGCAAGATCCAGCGCTTCAAGTTGCGGCAGGCGAAGGCCTGCGATCCAGCCGTGGAGGATGTGGCATGAGCTGGCCGGCGGAGGTTGTCGCCGGGGGCAAGCGGCTGGAGAGTTTCGGCGTGGGGCCGGGGCCGGGTGAGGCACCGACCATCGTGCTGCTGCACGAGGGGTTGGGCTCGGCGGGGCTGTGGCGGGACTTCCCGCAGCAGCTGGCTGAGGCGACTGGCTGGGGCGTCTTCGTCTATTCGCGCGCGGGTTATGGCCGGTCGGAGGCGGCGGATCTGCCGCGCCCGCTGGACTACATGACGCGCGAGGCGGTGGAAGTGCTGCCGGAGGTGCTGGAGGCTGTGGGCTTTCGGCGCGGGGTGCTGATGGGGCATTCGGACGGGGCGACCATCGCGGCGATCTATGCCGGGTCGGTGGAGGATCACCGGGTGCGTGGGCTGGTCTTGGAGGCGCCGCATTTCTTTACCGAAGAGATGGGTTTGGCCGAGATCGCGCGCGCCAAGGAGGCCTTTGCGACGACCGATCTGAAGGCGAAGATGGCGAAGCATCATGACGATGCCGAGGCCACGTTCCGGGGCTGGAACGATGCATGGCTGGCGGAGGGGTTCCGCGACTGGCACGCGGGCGAGGTGATCGATTACTGGCGGGTGCCTTGTCTGGCCATTCAAGGCGCGCAGGACCAGTACGGGACACTGGCGCAGATCCGCGAGATCGAGGGGCGGTCTTATGCCCCGGTCGAGGTGCTGGTGCCCGATGACTGCCGCCACGCGCCGCATTTCGATGCGACGGAGGCGGTTCTGGCAGCGGTGGTCGAGTTCCTGGAACGGCTGGAGCGCATCGAGGCGGCGGAGCCGGATGCAGCGTGACCGCTGGGCCGTACATCCCCGGACAGACGGAGCGCCCCCCGGAGGGGGCGTTCGATCATTTGAAGGGGGTCGCGGAACCTTTGGCGGAGTGCCCGGCCTGGCGCGCGGGCAAGCGGTTCTTTCGGGAGGGGTACTTCTGGGAAGCGCATGAGGTCTGGGAGGTGGTCTGGATGGCCGCGCCCGAGAACTCGGCCGAGAAGGTGATGGTGCAGGGCGTCATCCAGTTGGCCAACGCGCGGTTGAAGCGGCGAATGGGCCGCGACGCGGCGGCGGCCAAGCTGGAAGGGATTGCCTGGGGCCTGATGGCCGAGGCCTGGCGACGGGCGGATGGCCCGGTGATGGGATTGGTGCGACCGATTTGGGATGGATTGATGCACTATAATGCAGAAACAATATTTGGCGTGGAGTAATGTGCATTATAATGTGAAAACCGCATTGCGAGGGCAGGTTTTTGCGGTATAGTGCCACCCAAGCGCGGAGGAGACAGGACGAATGACCAAGCGAATCGAGTTCCAGGTGGACCCGGCTGCCTACAAGCACTGGAAGGTCGAATACGACGGCCCGGTGGCGAACCTCTATATGGACGTCGACGAGAACGGCGGGCTGTTCGACGGCTACCAGCTGAAGATGAACTCCTACGACCTGGGCGTCGATATCGAGCTGGCGGATATCGTGCAGCGGATGCGCTTCGAGCACCCCGAGGTGAAGGTCGTGGTGATGAAGTCCGGCAAGGACCGTATCTTTTGCGCCGGGGCGAACATCCGGATGCTGGGCGGCGCGAAGCACGCGCACAAGGTCAATTTCTGCAAGTTCACCAACGAGACGCGGAATACCTTCGAGGCGGCCGAGGAGGACAGCGGCCAGAAGTACATCGCGGCGGTCAAGGGTGCCTGCGCGGGCGGCGGCTATGAGCTGGCGCTGGCCTGCAACCACATCATGCTGACGGATGACTCCTCGTCCTCCGTGTCGCTGCCAGAGGTGCCTCTGCTGGCGGTGCTGCCGGGGACGGGCGGTCTGACCCGCGTGACGGACAAGCGGAAGGTCCGCCGGGACCGCGCGGATGTGTTCTGCTCGACCGAGGAAGGCGTGCGCGGCAAGCGGGCGGCGGAGTGGAACCTTGTGGACGAGGTGATCCCGAATTCGAAGTTCGATGCCACGGTCGAGGAGCGGGCGAAGGAATTCGCGGCGGCGTCCAGGAAGGCGGACGTGGCGAAGGGCGTGACCTTGGGCAAGCTGGACCGGACGTTCCATGAGGATGGCTCGGTGACGTATTCGACCGTAGAGGTGCAGGCGAACCGCGAAGGGCGCACCGTGACGATCACCATCAAGGGGCCGGACGCGGATGCGCCTGCGGTTATGGCGGCCTTCGAGGCGCAGGGCGATCAGGCCTGGATGCTGCGCGCGGCGCGCGAGCTGGACGATGCGATCCTGCACCTGCGGCTGAACGAGCCGGAACTGGGCCTGATGGTCTGGAAGACGCAAGGTGACCCCGAGGTGCTGCTGGCGCATGAGGCGCTGCTGATGGCCAACAAGGATCATTGGCTGGCGGGCGAGGTGCTGCAGTACTGGAAGCGTGTGCTGAAGCGGGTGGATGTGACGTCCCGTTCGATGGTGGCGCTGGTGGAGCACGGGTCGTGCTTTGCCGGGGTTCTGGCGGAGCTGCTGTTCGCCGTGGACCGGTCCTACATGATGGAAGACGAGTTCGAGGGGGATAACCGTCCTATTGCCACGGTGACGCTGTCGGATGCGAACTTCGGCCCGATGCCGATGGCCAATGGTCTGACGCGGTTGCAGACGCGGTTCCTGGGCGATGCCGAGGCGCTGGCCGGGGCCGAGGATAAGAAGGGTGAGGCGCTGGAGGCCGAGGATGCCGATGAGGCCGGCCTTGTCACCATGATCCTCGACGATATCGACTGGGAAGACGAGATCCGCATCTTCCTGGAAGAGCGCGCGTCGTTCAGCCCGGATGCGATGACCGGCATGGAGGCCAACCTGCGCTTTGCCGGGCCGGAGACGATGGAGACGCGGATCTTTGGCCGCCTGACGGCGTGGCAGAACTGGATCTTCATCCGCCCGAACGCGGTGGGCGAGAATGGGGCGTTGCAGCGGTATGGCACCGGTGTGCGCGGCGATTACAACATGGAGCGCGTTTGACGCTGGGAGAGGCGGTTTCTTGAAAAGAAACCGCGGCGGAAACTTTTCAAGTTTCCGGGCATACGGAGAGGAATAGGCACATGATGGACCTTATCAACGTCAGCTATGACACGCAGATCCCGAACAACGTCGGTTTGTCCGGTGACAAGAAGGTGCTGAAGGCGCTCGAGCGCTGGCACCCGGGCTACATCAACTGGTGGAACGACCTGATCCCGCAGAACTTCCAGGAGTCGATGGTCTACCTGCGCACCGCCGTGTCCGTGGACCCGAAGGGCTGGGCGAAGTTCGACTACGTGAAGATGCCGGAATACCGCTGGGGCGTGCTGCTGGCCCCGCAGGTCGAGGACCGGCGCATTCCCTGCGGCGAGCATGCGGGAGAACTGGCCTGGCAGGAAGTGCCGGGCGAGTATCGCAACATGCTGAAAAGGCTCATCGTGATCCAGGGCGACACCGAGCCGGGCTCGGTGGAGCAGCAGCGCTTCCTCGGTCTGACCGCGCCGTCGCTTTATGACATGCGCAACCTGTTCCAGGTGAACGTCGAGGAAGGCCGCCACCTGTGGGCGATGGTCTACCTGCTGTTCAAGTATTTTGGCAAGGATGGCCGCGAGGAAGCGGATGACTTGCTGCGTCGGTCCTCGGGGTCCGAGGAAGCGCCGCGGATGCTGGGGGCCTTCAACGAGGAGACGCCAGACTGGCTGTCCTTCTTCATGTTCACCTATTTTACCGACCGTGACGGCAAGATGCAGCTGGAATCGCTGGCTCAGTCGGGCTTTGATCCGCTGTCGCGCACCTGCCGCTTCATGCTGACCGAGGAAGCGCACCACATGTTCGTGGGCGAGACCGGGGTGGGCCGGACCATCCAGGCGACGCTGGACGCGATGAACAAGGCGGGCATCACCGATCCCTACGACACGGACAAGATCCGCAACATGGGTGTCATCGACCTGCCGACGATCCAGAAGAAGCTGAACCTGCATTACACCCTGTCGCTGGACCTTTTCGGGCAGGAAGTGTCGACCAATGCGGCCAATGCCTTCAACGCCGGGATCAAGGGTCGGTACATGGAGACCCGGATCGACGACGACCACAAGCTGCAGGGCGACACCTACAAGGTGCTGGACATCGAGAACGGCGTGCTGATCGAGCGCGAGGTGCCGGCGCTGACGGCGATCAACATGCGCCTGCGCGACGATTACGTGCGTGACGCGGCGGGGGGGGTCGGTCGCTGGAACAAGCTGATCGAGAAGGCCGGGATCGAGTTCGAGCTGAAGCTGCCGCATCAGGCGTTCAACCGCAAGATCGGTGTCTTCGCGGGCAAGAACTTTGACCCCGATGGCAAGCTGTTGTCGGGCGAGGAGTATGATCGCGGCATCACCCAGTGGCTGCCGACCCATGCGGATGGCGACTTCATCACCTCGTTGATGAAACCCTGTTACGAGCCGGGCAAGTATGCGTCCTGGATCGCCGCGCCGAAGGTGGGGATCGACAACAAGCCGGGCGACTTCGAATACGTGAAGCTGCATATGGCGTAAGGTTCGGGTCGGGGTGGGGCGAATTTTCAGCGAAAATTCATCCCGCCTTGATCTGGCGCATGGCAGGATGGCCGGAGGTCCGGCCTTTTTGTGGATCATATCCCGATTGCGAACAGGGGAAACGTCATGGAATCGAAGCGACTTGTCGGACATGCCCCGCGCACCCGCGCCGTGGGCGAGGAACTGGTCAGCATCCAGGGGCCGTGCATCGGCTGCAAGGGCTGCACGGGCCTGTGCGCCGCATTGATCGAGGCGCTGTCGGTGCCCGATGTGGTGCTGGGCCGCGCCGGCTGATAACCCGAAACAGACGAAACGACAGGGCCGGGGCCGGGCTGGGCACCCGGGGGAGGACCGCGCGTGAACAAGCCGTTGAAACAACACCTGATCGACCCGGAAATCTGCATCCGCTGCTACACCTGCGAGATGACCTGTCCGGTGGAGGCGATCGTCCATAACGACGACAATGTCGTGGTTGATGCCGACAAGTGCAACTTTTGCATGGATTGCATCCCGGTCTGTCCCACGGGGTCGATCGACGAATGGCGCGTGGTGGCGGAGCCCTATTCGGTGGAGGAGCAGTTCGGCTGGGACGAGCTGCCCGAGCAGGCTGAGCTGGGCGGGAGCGAGGCGGATACCGGCCTTGAGGCGCTGGACGAGGCCATGGCGGCGCTGCTGGCCGAGGCGCATTCCGGGGCCGGGGGGAAGGCGCGCGCGCCGGCCTCGGCGGCGAAGCCCACCGTGAACCTCTATACCTTGGGCAAGCCTGCGGTGGCGAAGGTCACGGGGATCGTGCCGCTGACCAAGGACCCGGAGAACGACGTCCGGCACATCATCCTCGATTTCGCGGGGCAGCCCATGCCGGTGCTGGAGGGACAGTCCATCGGCATCCTTCCGCCGGGCGAGGACGCGGAGGGCAAGCCCTTGTTGCCGCGTCTTTATTCCGTCAGCAGCCCGCGGGACGGCGAGCGGCCGAACTACAACAACCTGTCCCTGACGGTGAAGCGCGAGGCGGGCGGGGTGTGCTCGAACTACCTGTGTGACCTGAAGGTGGGGGACGAGGTGCGGGTGACGGGGCCGTTCGGGGCGACTTTCCTGATGCCCGACGACCCCGAGGCGCGGCTCTTGATGATCTGCACCGGCACGGGCTCGGCGCCGATGCGCGGGTTTACCATGCGCCGTCAGCGCACGGTCGGAGGCAAGTCGGGCGGCATGGTGATGTTCTTCGGTGCACGCACGCCGGATGCTCTGCCGTACTTCGGGCCGCTGAAGAAGGTGCCGGAGGCGCTGCTGGAGCAGCACCTGGTCTATTCGCGCATGGCCGAGGGCAAGGAATACGTACAGGACCGGATGCGGATGGAAGAGGACCGGGTGGCGGACCTGCTGAATGATCCCAAGACCCATGTCTATATCTGTGGGTTGCGCGGGATGGAGGAGGGGGTCGAGCTGGCCTTTACCAACATTGCCGAGAGCATCGGGCAGCAGTGGACGGCGCTGCGCGACGCGATGCGCGAAGAAGGGCGCTATCACGTCGAGACCTATTGAGAGGGTGGAGGGGGCTCTGCCCCCGTCTCCTGCGGAGACTCCCCCGGAGGTACTTCGACCAAGAAGAAGCAGGGGCCGGGCGTGTTGGTCCGGGGCAGTGGTCCTGTGGAGGGATAAGGCATGAGTGAGCCGTATGTGCACGAGATCCGGGTGGCTTGGGGAGATTGTGACCCGGCGCGGATCGTCTACACGGCGCGGATCCCCTGGTTCGCGCTCGATGCAATCAATGGCTGGTGGGAGGATCGGCTGGGTGATGGCTGGTTCCAGATGGAGCTGGACCGGGGGGTGGGGACGCCTTTCGTCAACATGAATCTCGACTTTAGGTCGCCAATCACGCCGCGGCATCGCCTGATGTGCAGTGTGCAACCGGTGCGGCTGGGCGAGACGTCGATCACTTTCGAAGTGGTGGGGCGGCAGGATGGAGTCGTGTGTTTCGAGGGGCGGTTCACCTGTGTCTTTGTCACGGCAGCGGCCTTTGCCAAGTGTCCGCCACCAGAGGACATCCGCGCCTTGGTCGAGGCACATCTGCCGGTGGCCGGGACCTAAGTCTGCGCCGAGATTGTGCAGAAAAGCGCCTGTTTGACGTTGCTTTGGGCGGCGAAGCGGCTACTGTGTTGCACTATAATACACAAAGCGTGGGACATATGAGCAAGGTGCAGCCGCTTTCGATGGACATGGCGCAGCGCGACGCGGAGGCCGAGCGCGCGGTTGAGGCGCTTTTGGTGCGGGTCGGCGAGCGGGTGCGGCGGGCGCGGGAGGCGCGGCATATCCCGCGCCGGGTGTTGTCGGAGATGTCCGGAGTCTCGCCGCGTTACCTGGCGCAGCTGGAGGGCGGCGAGGGCAATATCTCGATCGGGTTATTGATGAAGGTGGCGCTGGCGCTGGACCTCGACGTGGACCGGCTGGTGGGGGAGGAAGACCCCTGGACGTCCGAGGTCTTGCGCGTGGCGGACCTGTTCGCGCGGGCGGATCGGGCGGTGCAGGCGCGGGCCTTGGCAGTGCTGGAGGCGCAGGCCCCGGAGGGCGCGCGGGCACAGCGGGTCTGCCTCGTGGGTCTGCGGGGTGCGGGCAAGTCGACGCTGGGGCGGCTGGCGGGCGAGGCGCTGGGCGTGCCCTTCCTGGAACTGAACGCCGAGATCGCGCGGCTGGGCGGGATGCCCGTGGGCGAGATCATGGCGCTCTATGGGGCCGAGGGGTATCGCCAGCTGGAGGCCGAAGCGGTGGAAGGCGTCATCAAGGCGCATGACCGAATCCTCCTGGCCGTGGGCGGCGGGCTGGTGGCCGAGAGCGGTACTTACGAGCGGGTCTTGGAGCGGTTTCACACGGTGTGGGTGAAGGCTTCGCCTGAAGAGCACATGGGGCGGGTGCGGGCGCAGGGCGATTTGCGGCCCATGGCGGGCCAGCCCGAGGCGATGCAGCAGCTGCGCACTATCCTGCGGGCGCGCGAGGTGCTGTACGAGCGGGCGCATGCGGCGCTGGACACCAGCGGCGCATCCTTGGAGGAAAGCGTCGAGGCGTTCAAGGCGCTGCTCGCGCGCGAGGGTTTTCTGGAATAGGCGCTTTGGGCGCGTGGGAGGACGGGATGGCTGTCGGCTGTCGTCGCGAGGGCACGGCCCTCATCGTGACCTTGGACAATCCGCCGGTGAATGCGATCGGTTTGGCGGTGCGGCAGGGGTTGGTTGCAGCGTTGGAGCGCGCGGCCTCGGAGGAGGGGGTGAGCCGGGTGGTTCTGATGGGCGCGGGGCGTGCCTTTGCCGCCGGGGGCGACGCGCGTGAGTTCGATGCGCCTGCCGTGGCGCCGCATCTGAATGACGTGGTGAACGCTATCGAGGCCTGCGAAGTGCCATGGGTGGCGGCAATCAACGGGGTTGCGCTGGGTGGCGGGACAGAGTTGGCGCTGGCTTGTCGTGTACGGATTGCGGCACCTTCTGCACAGTTGGGCCTGCCGGAGGTCACTTTGGGCATCGTTCCGGGCAGTGGCGGGACGCAACGCCTGCCGCGTCTGGTGGGCATGGCGAAGGCGGTGGAGATGATCTCCTCGGGGCGGGCCGTGACGGCGGCGGAGGCCGAGCGGATCGGGTTGATCGATGGCGTGGCGGATGATCCGCTGACGGTGGCTTTGGGGTTGGACGTGGGGTCCGTGGCCCTGGCGGATCGGGTCTGTGACCTGCCTGCGCCCGAGTTGGATGCTGAGGCACTGGCGGCGGCGCGTTTGTCGGTGGCAAAGAAGGCCCCGCAGCAGGTGGCGCCCTTGCGGGCCATCGAGCTGGTGGAGCAGACGGCGACGGTGCCTTTGGCCGAAGGGTTGGCGGTGGAGCGTGAGGCTTTCTTGACGCTGCGGGTTGGGCCGCAGGCTCGGGCGCTTCGTCACGTGTTCTTTGCCGAGCGGGCGGCGAAAGCGCCGGAATGGCTGACGGCTGAACCAGGGGATTTCAGCCATGTGGCCGTGGTCGGCGGCGGCACCATGGGGGCGGGGATCGCCTACGCCCTGCTGAACGCGGGGGTGCGCGTGACGCTGTTGGAAAATGACGCCGAAGGCGTGGAGCGGGCGCGCGCGAATGTGGGCAAGATCGTCGAGGCGTCGATGAAGCGGGGCTTGATCGACGCTGCCGGGGCCGAGGATCGCCGCGCGCGGCTGGTGCTGTCGCAGGACTACGGCGATGCGGCGGAGGCGGGGCTGGCCATCGAGGCGGCTTTTGAGAGTGTGGAGGTGAAGCGCAGTATTTTCAGCCAGTTGCAGGCCGTTCTTGCACCGGAAGCGGTGCTGGCGTCGAACAACTCTTACCTTGATCTGGACGAGATTGCGCGGTCGGTGGACGATCCCTCGCGCGTGGTGGGGCTGCATTTCTTTGCGCCTGCGCACATCATGAAATTGCTGGAGATCGTGCGGGGCGAGGCGACCTCGGACCGTGTCTTGGCCACCGGGTTCGCGCTGGCTAAACGGTTGAAGAAGATCCCGGTGCTGGCGGGGGTCTGCGACGGGTTCATCGGGAACCGCATTCTGGCGCGCTACCGCGAGGCGGCGGATACGGTGTTCATGGATGGCTCGACGCCGTGGGAGGTGGACGAGGCCATGGTGGAATTTGGTTACGCCATGGGTCCTTACGAGGCGCAGGACCTGTCGGGGCTGGACATTGCACATGCCAACCGGCGCCGGCAGGACGCGACGCGCGACCCGGCGCGGCGCTATATCCCCATCGCCGACCGCATGGTCGAACTGGGCAAGCTGGGGCGCAAGACCGGGGCGGGCTGGTATCGTTACCCGGGGGGCAATGGCAAGGTCGAGGACCCGATCGTGGCGGACCTCGCGCTGGAGGAGGCACATTTCGCCGGGATCACCCGCACGGATTACGGTGCGGAGGACATCCGCGAGCGGCTGCTGCTTGCGATGATCAACGAGGCGGCGGATATCCTCGGCGAGGGCATCGCGCAAAGCGCCCGCGACATCGACCTGGTGACGGTCTTTGGCTACGGCTTCCCGCGCTGGCGGGGCGGGCTGATGCACTACGCCGACAGCTTGGGCGTCCCGGCGATTGTCGAGAAGCTCCAGAGGCTTGTGCAGGAAGACCCGGTTGCGTGGAAGGTTTCGCCTGTGCTGCTGGACTGCGCCGCGCGGGGCGTTACGCTGGCCGAACGCTAAAGGCCCAGCAGGGCGGGGAGATCATTCAACGAGGCAAACACCTCCGCCCCCACATCAGACAACGCGGGGTTGCCCTCGGGCGCGTAGCCCATGACGCGCATTCCGGCGGCGATCCCGGCGCGCGCCCCGGTGGGGCTGTCCTCGACCACGACGCAGTCGGCGGGTGGCACGTCGAGGCGGCGGGCAACTTCGAGATAGAGGTCGGGCGCGGGCTTTGGCCGCCCGAGGGTCTGCCCGGACAGGATCACGGCGAAACGGTCGCGGACGGTGGGGTGCTGGCCCAGCGTCACCTGCATCTTTTGATCCGACCCGTTCGAGCCGACGCCGGTGACGATCCCGGCGGCGTCCAGCCGGTCCAGCAAAGGCTCGATCCCGGGGATCAGCGCAACCCCCTCGGCCAGCCGCGCGTAGAAGGCGTCCACCCAATCCTCGGGCAAGTCAGCGCCCAGTCCACGCGCGCGCCGCGCCACATCGGCCATGGTGCCACCCACCAGTCCATGCACCTGCGCATCGTCCATGACGAGCCCGTAGCGGGCCACGTCCATGCGGATCATGTCGAGGGTGACAGGCTCGCTGTCCACGATGACGCCGTCGCAGTCCAAGATCACGGCGCGGGGAATTTTCTTTTCGCTCATGGCGCGACACTTAACCCGGCCAGCCAAAACTGCAACCCACGCCGGAAGGACGCGCGCTTTTGCTTCTTTGGTTTGGCAAATACCTCGGGGGTTTGGGGGCAGCGCCCCTGACGCGCCGTAGGCGTGTTGCGGGCGCCCCCCCGGGGGGCGCCCCCCGCGCCCCCGCGGGGCCCCCGCCAAAAAAAAAAAAAAACCCCCCGGG
>NZ_JBNAGB010000027.1:0-9228 GCF_049800975.1 Sagittula sp. S175 | reverse complement strand
TTGGGCGGGCGCCCCAGCTCCCCTCTGGTGGGGTGGGCCGCGCCCCGCGGGGGGCCCCGCGCCGGTCGCCCTGGCGGAGCCAAGGCGAAATACACGAAACCCGTCGGCTTGGCGGAGCCAAGGCGAAACCCCTCAGTTTAGGTCTTCCAGCAGGCGGCCGTGGCGCTTCGTCTCGGCCAGCACATCCGCAAGCGTCTTCATCCCGCGCGCCTCAAGCATGGGCAGCATGCGGGCCAGAACCTCGGCGGTCGCCACCGCATCCCCCAGCGCCGTGTGGCGCAGCTCGGGCGGGATGGTCACGGCGAGTCGGTCACAGAGTGCGTCCAGCGTATGGGTCTGCGAGGCGCCGAACAGCACGGCGGACAGGAGCACCGTGTCGAGGATCGGGTGATCCCATTCCACCCCCATCGCCCGCTTGTGCCGATGCAAAAACGCCATGTCGAAGGGCGCGTTATGCGCCACGATGACCGATCCGCGCGCGAAGGTGTGGAAGGCCTTGCCCGCCTTGGCGATGTCGGGCTTGCCCGCCACCATGGCGTCGGTGACGTGGTGCACCTTGGTCGAGGCGGGCGGGATCGGGCGGCCGGGATCGATGAGCTGGTCGATCTTTTCGCCCGGCACGATGCGGCCGTTGACGATGCGCACAGCGCCGATCTGCACGATCTCGTCCTTGTGCGGCAGCAGCCCCGTGGTTTCCGTGTCGAAGACCGTGAAGGTCAGCCGCCCCAGCGGCAGTTGATCCAGCGCGCCCGGATGGTGTTCGAACAGGTCAAAATCATAGGTCAAAGGCCGCGCGGCCTCGGGCGGCAGGTCGAGGTGCGCGGCATCCACCAGCACCATGTAGCCGCCGCCGCGCATGGGGCGCAGCCGCGCATCATAGGTTTGCGAGGGATCGTTGCCGGGCAGGGTGACGGAGACCTCCTTGCCGGTCTTGTTCATCTTTGCGCAGGCCGATCCCAGCGAGGGCCCGTCGAAGTAATCCGTAAGCGGCGCATTCAGCCGGGGGTGGGCCTGCGAGGCCAGCACTTCGGCGGCCTGACCGTCATAGAGCACGATCAGGTCGGCGCTGTTCACGAGGATCGTGGCGACGGGGATCTCGGTCAGCAGGGCGGTGAGGCGGGCCTTTTCATCCTCCAGCCGCGCGGTCTCGGCCGCGATGCGGTCCGCCGAGTCGAGCGCGCTTTGCGACAGCTTGGTCGACAGGGCGGAGGCAGCGGGGGCGAGGTCGCCGAGATAGCGGGCGGATTGCGCGTCGACCTCGGTGGATATGCCCGCATGGGCGCGCACGCGCAGTTCGGCGGAGAGCCGTTCGATGGGCTTGGCGACGTTTTCGTCGAACAGCAGCCAGATCCCGGCGGCCAGCGCCAGCAGGCCAAAGCTGGCCAGAGCCGCGGCAAAGGTGAAGCCGTTGGAGACGTCCGAGTTGAGCGCCCGCTGCCAGCCCGCATACATCGCCCCCAGCGTGATGGCCGTACCGCCAAGGCCCAGCAGGCAGAAGAACAGGAAGATGCGCAGGCGGAGAGACATCCGGGTGAACATCAAAAGGCCTCGCAGACGGTCTTGACGATGGGATCGTCGGGGCCTGCGTCATACCACGCGGGGTCTGTGCCTTCGCCGTTGGCGGGTGCGGCGCGGCGGTGTCCGGCGCAATCCACCATGATCTGGGCCGCGACTGTGGGTTGCCAGCGGGCAAACAGGTACATGTCCGCCATGTACAGTTGCGGTGTTTCCAGGTTGGCCTGCAGGCGACCGGTGTCCAGCGCGACAAAGCGGTTGGTCATCGGAAAGACGTAGGTCCACGGGCGATAAAACACCTTTTCGTCAACGGATCGCGCGACCTTCACGCCCTCGGGCAAATGGGTGACCGTGCGCGTGTACCAGCCGTATTCCGACGAGATCGTCGCGGCGAGCATGGCGACGCCCGCGCCCACGGGCACCAGCCAGCGGGGCAGGCGTGTGGCGCGGGTGATCCCGAGCATGATACCGGCCCCGGCGAGCCCGGCAAAGATCACGGCCAGCAGTTCCCAGAACATGGCGTCCTCCTCCTTTGATGGGCCGGGTCATGGCGCCCAGTTGGTCCCTTTGGCGCGCAGGCGCCGATCCTCTTGGCGTCAATGACGCTCCGTCTTTGGCGAGGTGCTTTGGACAACACCCCGGGACTTCGCCCGTTCGTCGCGTGAAGGGTCCCCCGGACCCTTCATCGGCTTAGCCGAACCGCTCCTCACCCAAGCATACCCTTACCGTGTCCCAGCGCGGATTGCAGCGACTTCACCACCACGAAGGCGTCGCGCAAATGACTTCGCTCAAAGTCCGACAGCGTCGCGGGGGCAAGGTAGTTGTTCGGAGCCTCGCCCGCCTTGACCAGTGCGGCCTGGTGTTCCAGCCGGGTTTCGGCGATCAGGTCGTAGGCGTCGAGCAGGTCCTGCCCACCGCTGGCCGACAGGACGCCTGCGGCGATGGCGGCCTCCAGCCGGGCGCGGGTGTTGACGGCGGTCAGCCGCCCTTGCAGCGCGTAGACCCGGCCAAGGTCCACCACGGGCACCACGCCGGAATGCTTCAGGTCGATCTGGTTCTTGTGCTCGCCCGAACGGATCGTGGCGAACCCGCGCAGCAGGCCCAGCGGCGGGGTGTGCTTCAGCGAGTTCGACACCATGTGCGCCACGAAGATCGAGTTCTTTGCCGCGCCGTCCAGCGTCTCGTTCTGCAGGTCCTGCAAGAGGGTCGGGTCGCCGCCGATGGGACGCAGGTCGAACATGACCGAGGCCAGCATCTGCGCCTCGGGGTTCGGCTTGCCGATCCAGTTGCGGAAGTAGGTGCGCCATGTGGACAGCGGCTGGCACCAGCGGGGGGCGGAGGCCATCATGTCGCCGGGGCAGAAGACATAGCCGCAGGTGTCGAGGCCCTTGGTGACCTCGGCGGCGAGGTCGGTGAAGTAGGGCCGCATGTCCTCGGTGAAACTGTCGTGCAGGATCAGGACGTTGTCCTGATCGGACACGCCGGTCTGTTCCTGCCGTCCCTGGCTGCCGCAGGCGGCCCAGAGGTAGGGGACGGGGGCGGGGCCGAGCTTGGTTTCGGCCAGTGTCAGCAGACGGCGCGTGGCGGTGTCTGCAATGTCGGTGATGAGCCGCGTCACCACCTCGTGCCGGTTACCGGCCGCCACCAGTTGCACCAGCAGTTGCGGGATGCGTGCCGTGGCGCGGGCCATGGCGTCCGCATCCGGGGCATGGGCGATCTCGGACACCAGTTCCGCCGAAGTCATGGCCTGAAAGCGGGTCAGGTCGGTCTGCGTGATGATGCCCACCAGCCTGTCGTCGCAGGCGATGGGGACGTGGCCGATGCGCCGTTCCATCATCATGTGCAGCACGTCCGAGCCGATGGCCGAAGGGGGCAGGGTCAGGGGATTGGCGGTCATGACGTCGGTGATCGGCGTGTCGAAAGGCAGGCCGCCGCCGACCACCTTGCCCGACAGGTCACGGATGGTGGCGATGCCCTTCAGCGCGTCGCCCGCGGTGATGCAGATGGAGGAGACATGGCGTTCGGCCATCATCTGCGCGGCCTTCTGCACGGTGGTCTCTGGCGGGCAGGTGAGGGGCGTCGTAGCCATCAACGTCTCGACCCTGCTGGTGGCCAGGTCGGCCCGCTTCGGTCGCGCCGGGCGGGTTCGGTCAAAGAATTTCGTTACGGCGGGCTGGGTCTCGACCAGCTTGAGAAAGGCGTCGCGGGACAGGACCAGAAGCAGGCTGTCGGCGGTCGTCTCAGCGGCGGTGACGGCCCGGCCATCGCGCAGAAGCCCGCGCTCGCCAAACGAGTTGCGCGGGCCGAGCGCCGAGATCTGCACCCCGTTGCGGTCGGTCACGGCCACGGCGCCGCTGTGGATAAGATAAAGGCCCTCCAGCGGTTGATCCATTGTGTAAACCGACCGATGGGCGGCCAGCGACAGGGGACGGAAGGCTGGAAGGAGCGCCTCGACGGTTTCTGGTGGCAGCGCATCGTAGGGGTGCACTGTGGCGAGAAAAGCGCGGAGGGAATCGCGGTCGATGGGCATGGCAACCTCGCGGCATGTTCTGGGACCTGTCTACCTCCCGGCACGCGGGAATCGTAGGCTGGACAAGGATTTGGAGGCAATTCTCGGCTCACCGTGGCGCTTGTGCCGCGCCATGGCACCAAAGGTGTTTCGCCTTGGCTGCGCCAAGGCGACCGACGCGGGCTGCGCCCGCATACAGGGGGCTCTGCCCCCCGCGCTGGCGCGCTCCCCCCGACGGTATTTGGATCAAGATGAAGCTCGCTCGGCCTTTGCCTTCATCTTGATCCAAATACCCTCGGGGGAGTCTTCCGGGACGGAAGACGGGGGCAGCGCCCCCTACGCGCCGTCAGGCGCGTCGGTCGATCTGGCGCAGCCAGATCGAAACCCATCAAAAGCAAACCGGCCCCGCGAGGGGGCCGGTCCGGTGTCATTCTTTCAGAAGGGCTTAGTGGTCGATGGCCGCCGAGGCACCGCGCGGGATGCGCACGGATTCCACCAGCTCTTCGATCTCGCGCGGGATCGGCTTGGTCATCGCGGACACGGTGAAGGCCACCGCGAAGTTGATGATCGCACCCACCGCGCCGAAGGAGGTGGACTTGATCCCGAAGAACAGCGGCGCCGCGTCGGTGTAGCTGTTGGTATCGGGGATGAAGAACCAGCCCTTGTGCAGGAAGATGTAGATCAGCGTCACGAGGAAGCCGGACAGCATACCGGCCACGGCGCCCTTGTTGTTCACCTTCGAGAAGATGCCCATCATGAGAACCGGGAAGATCGAGGCTGCTGCCAGGCCGAAGGCCAGGGCCACTGTCTGCGCCGCGAAGCCCGGGGGGTTCAGACCCAGCCAGGTTGCGACGGCGATGGACACACCCATGGCGATCCGGGCGGCCAGCAGTTCGTTCTTTTCCGAGATGTTCGGGGTCAGCTGACCCTTCATCAGGTCGTGCGAGACGGCCGACGAAATGGCGAGCAGCAGACCGGCAGCGGTCGACAGCGCGGCGGCAAGACCACCGGCCGCGACGAGACCGATAACCCAAGACGGCAGGTTGGCGATTTCCGGGTTGGCGAGAACCAGGATGTCGTTGTTGAAGTTGGTCAGCTCGTTGCCGGTCCAGCCTTCAGCAGCTGCCTTTTCCTGCATCGCAGGGGACTTCTCGTTGTAGTACTGGATGCGGCCGTCACCGTTCTTGTCTTCCCAGCCCAGCATCCCGGTCTTCTGCCAGGTTGCCATCCAGTCGTACTCGGCGTCGTTCTCGATCTGCTCGAGCGACACGGCCTGACCCGCAGTGCCTTCGGGCCAGAACTGCTGGGTGATGTTCAGGCGCGCCATGGCACCCACGGCCGGAGCCGTCAGGTACAGCAGCGCGATGAAGACAAGTGCCCAGCCAGCGGACCAGCGTGCGTCGGACACCTTCGGCACGGTGAAGAAGCGCATGATGACGTGGGGCAGGCCAGCGGTGCCGATCATCAGCGACAGGGTGAACAGAACCATGTTCAGCGTGTCACCGTTGTGCGCGGTGTACTGGTTGAAACCCAGTTCGGTCACGATCTGGTCGAGTGTCTGCAGGAGTGGCGCGCCGGTGTTCACGTCATTGCCGAACAGGCCCAGGCCCGGGATCGGGTTGCCGGTCAGCTGCAGCGAGATGAAGATCGCCGGGATGGTGTAAGCGAGGATCAGCACGACGTACTGCGCGACCTGCGTGTAGGTCACGCCCTTCATGCCGCCGAACACCGCGTAGGCGAACACGATCACGGCACCGATCAGCAGGCCGGTGGTGTTCGACACTTCGAGGAACCGGCCAAAGGCCACGCCGACGCCAGTCATCTGGCCGATCACGTAGGTGACCGAGGCGATGATGAGGCAGATCACGGCCACCATGCGCGCGGTCGGCGAGTAGAAGCGGTCACCGATGAACTCGGAGACGGTGAACTTGCCGAACTTGCGCAGGTAGGGCGCAAGCAGCAGCGCCAGCAGCACGTAGCCACCGGTCCAGCCCATGAGGAAGGCCGAGTTGTCATAGCCGGTGAAGGCGATGAGGCCCGCCATCGACAGGAAGGAGGCCGCGGACATCCAGTCTGCTGCCGTCGCCATGCCGTTGGTGACCGGGTGAACGCCGCGGCCTGCGGCGTAGAATTCCGACGTGGAGCCCGCGCGGGCCCAGATCGCGATGCCGATGTAGATCGCGAAGGACGCGCCCACGAACAGCAGGTTGATGGTAAACTGATCCATGGCTCTTATTCCTCGTCCACGCCGTATTCTTTATCGAGCTTGTTCATGCGCCAGGCGTAGAAGAAGATCAGCGCCAGGAAGACGAGGATCGAGCCTTGTTGCGCGAACCAGAAGCCCAGGTCCGAGCCGCCGACGCTGATGCCGGAGAGCATCGGGCGCAGCAGGATGCCGAAGCCGAAGCTGCACAGCGCCCAGATGACCAGACAGATGATGATGAGGCGCAGGTTGGCTTGCCAGTAGCTCTTGCCAGCCTCGGCCTGCGCGGCCGAATTCGTGGTGTGATCCGCCATGAGCGGTCCCTCCTTCCCAGTTTTCGCCCCCCGGTGCGCGGGGGACCCCCTCTCTTGTGTCACGCGGGCTGCGACGCCCCCGTGACGGGTTCTTCGGCCCGGCCCATTTCGGGGCCGGGCGAATGTCACGCCGTGGCGGTCTTGACGATGGCGGACATCTTGGCTGCGATGTCCTCGATCTCACCCATGGCGTCGATGCCGATCAGGGCGCCCTGGCCCTTGTAGTAGGTGATCAGCGGCGCCGTTTGGGCGTGGTAGGCCTCCAGTCGGCTCGCCACGGTTTCGGCGTTGTCGTCGGCGCGGCGCTTCATCTCGGTGCCGCCACACTTGTCGCAGGTCCCTGCCTTGGCGGGCTGCTTGAAGCTGTCGTGGTAGCCTTCGCCGCAGCCGCCGCATGTGTAGCGGCCCGCGATGCGGGTCACCATGGCGGCGTCGTCGACTTCGAGGCTGATGGCCGCGTCGATCTTCTGACCGGTTTCGGCCAGCAGGTCGTCCAGCGCTTCGGCCTGAACGGCGGTGCGCGGGAAGCCGTCGAGGATCACGCCCTTGGCGCAATCGTCTTCGGCCATGCGGTCCCGCAGGATCGCGATGACGATGTCGTCGGAAACCAGCTGACCGGCCTCCATGACGGCCTTGGCACGCTGGCCCGCCTCGGTGCCCGCCGCGACCGCTGCGCGCAGCAGGTCGCCGGTGGACAACTGGACGAAGCCGAACTGCTCTTCGAGCATGCGGGCCTGCGTGCCCTTGCCGGCCCCCGGGGGGCCAAGCAGGATCAGGACGGGGGCGATGTTCTTGGCTGTATCAAGCATCGGTTCAGGCCCTGTTCATCCGGTTTTCGATCAGATCGTCGACGACGGCGGGTTCTGCGAGTGTGGAGGTGTCGCCGAGGGCGCCGTAGTCGTTTTCGGCGATCTTGCGCAGGATGCGGCGCATGATCTTGCCCGAGCGGGTCTTGGGCAGGCCGGGGGCCCATTGGATCAGGTCGGGGGACGCGATCGGGCCGATTTCCGTGCGGACCCAGGTGCGTAGCTCCTTCTTCAGATCCTCCGAAGGCTCCACGCCGTTCATCAAGGTGACGTAGCAGTAAATGCCCTGGCCCTTGATCTCGTGCGGGTAGCCGACCACTGCGGCCTCGGCGACCTTCTCATGCGCCACGAGGGCCGATTCGACCTCTGCGGTGCCCATGCGGTGGCCCGAGACGTTGATGACGTCATCGACGCGCCCGGTGATCCAGTAGTCGCCGTCCGCGTCGCGGCGGCAGCCGTCGCCCGAGAAGTAATAGCCTTTGTAATCAGCAAAGTAGGTCTTCTCGAACCGCTCGTGATCGCCCCAGACGGTGCGCATCTGGCCGGGCCAGCTGTCCTTGATCGCCAGTACGCCCTCGGTCGGCAAGGCGTCGATTTCCTGGCCCGACTGCGGGTCCAGAACCACCGGCTGCACGCCAAAGAACGGCTTCATCGCGGCACCCGGTTTGGTTGCATGGGCGCCCGGCAGCGGGGTCAGCAGGTGGCCGCCGGTCTCGGTCTGCCACCAAGTGTCGACGATCGGGCATTTACCTTTGCCGACGATGTCGTTGTACCAGTTCCAGGCCTCGGGGTTGATCGGTTCGCCCACAGTGCCGAGGATGCGCAGGGAGCTGAGGTCGCATTTCTCGACGAACTCCGGACCCTGGCCCATCAGCGCGCGGATCGCCGTCGGCGCGGTGTAGAACTGGTTCACCTTGTGCTTTTCGCAGACCTGCCAGAAACGGCTGGCATCCGGGTAGGTCGGCACGCCCTCGAACATCAGCGTGGTCGCGCCGTTCGCCAGCGGACCGTACACGATATACGAGTGTCCGGTGACCCAACCCACGTCTGCCGTGCACCAGTAAACGTCGCCTTCATGATAATCGAAGACAACTTCCTGCGTCAGCGACGCGTAAAGGAGATATCCACCCGTCGTGTGTACAACGCCCTTCGGCTGGCCCGTCGAGCCGGAGGTGTAAAGGATGAACAGCGGGTCTTCGGCATTCATTTCAACGGGCTGGCAGTAGTCGGACGCTTCCAGAGCCATCTCGTTGTAGTCATAATCGCGGCCGTCCACCCAGGTGGTCTGGCCACCGGTGCGCTTGACCACGAGGCACTTCACGCTGTCCTTGCAGTGCAAGAGCGCCTTGTCGGCATTGGTCTTCAGCGGGGTCTTGCGGCCTCCGCGCGGGGCTTCGTCGGCGGTGATGACGACCTTGGCGTCGCAGCCGTTCACACGGGCGGCGAGGGCGTCGGGCGAGAAGCCGGCGAAGACGATGGAATGGATCGCGCCGATGCGGGCGCAGGCGAGCATGGCATAGGCGGCCTCGGGGATCATCGGGAGGTAGATGATGACCCGGTCGCCCTTCTTGACGCCCATGGTTTCCAGCACGTTTGCCATGCGGCAGACGCGGCGGTGCAGGTCGTTGTAGGAAATCGACTGCGCCTGCTCGTTGGGATCATCGGGTTCAAAGATGATGGCTGTCTGGTTGCCGCGCTTTTCCAGATGGCGGTCGATGCAGTTCGCGGCCACGTTCAGCGTGCCGTCGCGGAACCACTCGATCTTGACCTGGCCGAGGGTGAAATCGGTGTTCTTGATCTCGGTCGGCTGTTTCATCCAGTCGAGCCGCTTCGCCTGCTCGCCCCAGAAAGCCGCCGGATCAGCAACCGACGCCGCATACA
>NZ_JBNAGB010000026.1:0-74598 GCF_049800975.1 Sagittula sp. S175 | reverse complement strand
TCGTCGACGACGGCGGGTTCTGCGAGTGTGGAGGTGTCGCCGAGGGCGCCGTAGTCGTTTTCGGCGATCTTGCGCAGGATGCGGCGCATGATCTTGCCCGAGCGGGTCTTGGGCAGGCCGGGGGCCCATTGGATCAGGTCGGGGGACGCGATCGGGCCGATTTCCGTGCGGACCCAGGTGCGTAGCTCCTTCTTCAGATCCTCCGAAGGCTCCACGCCGTTCATCAAGGTGACGTAGCAGTAAATGCCCTGGCCCTTGATCTCGTGCGGGTAGCCGACCACTGCGGCCTCGGCGACCTTCTCATGCGCCACGAGGGCCGATTCGACCTCTGCGGTGCCCATGCGGTGGCCCGAGACGTTGATGACGTCATCGACGCGCCCGGTGATCCAGTAGTCGCCGTCCGCGTCGCGGCGGCAGCCGTCGCCCGAGAAGTAATAGCCTTTGTAATCAGCAAAGTAGGTCTTCTCGAACCGCTCGTGATCGCCCCAGACGGTGCGCATCTGGCCGGGCCAGCTGTCCTTGATCGCCAGTACGCCCTCGGTCGGCAAGGCGTCGATTTCCTGGCCCGACTGCGGGTCCAGAACCACCGGCTGCACGCCAAAGAACGGCTTCATCGCGGCACCCGGTTTGGTTGCATGGGCGCCCGGCAGCGGGGTCAGCAGGTGGCCGCCGGTCTCGGTCTGCCACCAAGTGTCGACGATCGGGCATTTACCTTTGCCGACGATGTCGTTGTACCAGTTCCAGGCCTCGGGGTTGATCGGTTCGCCCACAGTGCCGAGGATGCGCAGGGAGCTGAGGTCGCATTTCTCGACGAACTCCGGACCCTGGCCCATCAGCGCGCGGATCGCCGTCGGCGCGGTGTAGAACTGGTTCACCTTGTGCTTTTCGCAGACCTGCCAGAAACGGCTGGCATCCGGGTAGGTCGGCACGCCCTCGAACATCAGCGTGGTCGCGCCGTTCGCCAGCGGACCGTACACGATATACGAGTGTCCGGTGACCCAACCCACGTCTGCCGTGCACCAGTAAACGTCGCCTTCATGATAATCGAAGACAACTTCCTGCGTCAGCGACGCGTAAAGGAGATATCCACCCGTCGTGTGTACAACGCCCTTCGGCTGGCCCGTCGAGCCGGAGGTGTAAAGGATGAACAGCGGGTCTTCGGCATTCATTTCAACGGGCTGGCAGTAGTCGGACGCTTCCAGAGCCATCTCGTTGTAGTCATAATCGCGGCCGTCCACCCAGGTGGTCTGGCCACCGGTGCGCTTGACCACGAGGCACTTCACGCTGTCCTTGCAGTGCAAGAGCGCCTTGTCGGCATTGGTCTTCAGCGGGGTCTTGCGGCCTCCGCGCGGGGCTTCGTCGGCGGTGATGACGACCTTGGCGTCGCAGCCGTTCACACGGGCGGCGAGGGCGTCGGGCGAGAAGCCGGCGAAGACGATGGAATGGATCGCGCCGATGCGGGCGCAGGCGAGCATGGCATAGGCGGCCTCGGGGATCATCGGGAGGTAGATGATGACCCGGTCGCCCTTCTTGACGCCCATGGTTTCCAGCACGTTTGCCATGCGGCAGACGCGGCGGTGCAGGTCGTTGTAGGAAATCGACTGCGCCTGCTCGTTGGGATCATCGGGTTCAAAGATGATGGCTGTCTGGTTGCCGCGCTTTTCCAGATGGCGGTCGATGCAGTTCGCGGCCACGTTCAGCGTGCCGTCGCGGAACCACTCGATCTTGACCTGGCCGAGGGTGAAATCGGTGTTCTTGATCTCGGTCGGCTGTTTCATCCAGTCGAGCCGCTTCGCCTGCTCGCCCCAGAAAGCCGCCGGATCAGCAACCGACGCCGCATACATCGCGTCGTATTTCGTGGCATCGATGTGGGCCTTGGCCACGATGTCGGCCGAAGGCGCATAGGTTGCGGCGGTGGTGGGCTTGGTCTGTTCGTTCATGGATCTCTCCCCCTCCATTTGTCAGTCGGGACGGTACGGTTGTCGCGGCGTCACCATCGATAGGGGCAAAATACATAAAGCGGCAAATTTTTCTATAACTATGCTTTTCATAAGGATTTTTGTGTAAAATCTGTCGAAAATCGTTTGATAACCTGTAAAGTAATTTTCGTGTTAAACGCTAACATCCTTGTTTTACCGGGGCTTGGCGTTTTCGCGCGATGCGTGTGTAGTGTGCGACTTGCCTGTTTCTGCGTCGCGGCATTGGCGGTGCAGCATAAGCCGGAGGTGTGACAAAAGGTTGCGGTATGCAATTGTGTACCGCTAACGGCAGCCACCTTGCCGATCGTGCGGTCCGAATCCATTTTGGTGCGCCAAATGCCTTGCGCCCCGGGAGCGTTGCTCTAGGCTCCGATGCAGGGCGGGCAAACCGCCGCGAGGGAGGGGCGTGCAAGCGCCCGCACATCTGGGAGGATGACCATGAACATGATGACGAAGATCTGTGTGTCGGCGCTGGCGCTGAGCATTGCAACCGAGGCCGCCGCGACCGAATGGAACGTGTCCGTCTGGGGCAAGCGCCGCGCCTTCACCGAGCACATCCACAAGCTCGCCGACCTGGTGGCCGAAAAGACCAACGGCGAGTTCACCATGAACATCTCTTATGAAGGGCTGTCCAAGAACACCGAGAACCTCGACGGCATTTCCATCGGCGCCTTCGAGATGGCGCAGATTTGCGCTGGTTATCACCCGGACAAGAACCGCGCGATCACCGTGCTGGAACTGCCGTTCCTCGGCGTGAATACGCTGGCCGAAGAGGTCGCCGTGTCGAACGCGGTCTACGCGCATCCGGCGGTGGCCGAGGAGATGGCGCAGTGGAACGCGCGGTTGCTGATGACCTCGCCGATGCCGCAGTACAATCTGGTGGGCACCGGCGAGCCGCGTGACACGCTGGACAGCTTCAAGGGCATGCGGGTGCGCGCGACGGGCGGCATTGGCAAGGCCTTCGAGGCGGTGGGCGCTGTGCCGACCTCGGTGACCTCGAACGAAGCTTATCAGGCTATGGAATCGGGGGTTGTGGACACCGTGGCCTTTGCCCAGCACGCGCACCTGAGCTTTGGCACCGTGAACGAGGCCGACTGGTGGACCGAGAACCTGAACCCCGGCACGGTGAACTGCCCGGTCGTGGTCAGCATCGACGCCTACGAGGCGCTGACCGACGAGGAGCGCGCGGCGCTGGACGGCTCGATCGACGAGGCCATCCAGTACTACATCGACTTCTACGGGCAGACGCTGGAGAAGTGGGACGGCGTGCTGGCCGAGAAGAACGTGAAGAAGGTGCAGTTCACCGACGAGCAGCTCGGCAACTTCGAAGCGGTGGGCGGCAAGCCGATCCAGGACGCCTGGGTCGAGGAAATGTCGGCGCAGGGCATCCCGGCGCAGGAACTGCTGGACTTGGTGCGCAGCACGCTGAAGGCGCAGCGCGGCAACTGACGCGGCCATGGACCCCCGGCGGATCGCGCCGGGGGTTTTCTGCAGGGATTTACCATGACTGGGGGCCCCGAGAGGGGCGGACGGAGGGGACATGGCCGGAACGGCATCTGTTCTGGAGGACGGCAGCCTTCTGTCGCGCCTCGACCGGGGTTTGCTGAAAATCGAGTGGGGTATGGCTGTGCTGTCCGGCATCGGGGCCTTTGCCCTGATGATGCTGGCGGTGGTGTCGGTGACCGGGCGCAACGGGTTCAACGCGCCGCTCAAGGGCTATGTCGACTGGATCGAGATGGCCATGCCGCTGATCGCGATCTTTGGCATCTCCTACGTGCAGCGGCAAGGCGGACATATCCGCATGGACATCGTGGTGGGCGCGCTCAAGGGGCGTCCGCTGTGGCTGGCGGAGTTCCTGACCACCCTGGCCGTGTTCGTGCTGATGGTGCTGCTGGTCTGGGGGACCTGGGCGCATTTCGACCGCTCGTTCGATTTCGCCAAGCCGAACTGGAGCCGGGACAGCTCCATCGACCTCGGGCTGCCGCTGTGGCCGGCCAAGCTGGTGGTGCCGGTGGCGTTTTCAGTGATCTGCGTGCGGCTGGCCTTGCAGCTGTGGGGCTTTGGCCGGGCCTTTGTACTGGGGCTGGAGCGCCCGGTGGCAGTGCCGCTGGTGCAGTCGGCGGCAGAGCAGGCGCAGGCCGAGGCGGAGCACATGCAGGGGCATGACGCATGACAAACATCGAAATCGGGCTTTGGGTCACCGGCGGGATGCTGGTGCTGGTGGTGCTGGGGATGCGCGTGGCCTTTGCCGCGGCGGCGGCCGGGCTGGTGGGGCTGATCTGGATCTTCTGGGCCAAGAAGGGCATGGACCCGGCGCAGTTCAGCTGGGCGCTTGGCGTGGCAGTGAAGACCGCCGGGCAGATCCCGCATGGCAAGGTGGCGTCACAGGCGCTGTCGCTGATCCCGACCTTCATCCTGATCGGCTACCTCGCCTATTACGCCGGGCTGACGCGGGCGCTGTTCGAGGCGGCCAAGCGCTGGCTGGCGTGGTTGCCGGGCGGCATGGCGGTGTCGACGGTCTTTGCCACGGCGGGTTTTGCGGCGGTGTCGGGGGCGTCCGTGGCGACCTCGGCAGTGTTTGCGCGCATCGCCATCCCCGAGATGCTGGCCATCGGCTATGACAAGCGGTTCGCAGCGGGCGTGGTGGCGGCGGCGGGGACGCTGGCCTCGCTGATCCCGCCCTCGGCCATTCTGGTGATCTATGCCATCATCGTCGAGCAGGACGTGGGCAAGCTGCTGCTGGCGGGTTTTGTGCCGGGCGTTTTCTCGGCCGTGGTCTATGGCGCGCTGATCGTGGGCATGGCCATGGTGATCCCGGGCTTCGGTCCGCCGGTGCGCGGGTTCTCTTGGAAGCAGCGGTTTGCGTCCCTGCCGCCCGCGCTGCCCATCGTGGCGGTAATCGTCATCATCATCTTCTTTGTTTACAACCCCTTCGGCGGCGACGCATGGGGCACGCCCACCGAGGGCGGGGCCATCGGTGCCTTCATCGTGTTCCTGATGGCGCTGGTCCACGGGATGCGGGTGCGCGAATTGCTGGATGCGCTGGTGGAGACGGCGAAGCTGTCGATCATGATCTTCACAATCATCTGGGGCGTGCTGATCTACGTGCGCTTCCTGGGCTTCGCGGACCTGCCGGGAGCCTTTGCCGACTGGATCACCTCGCTGCATTATTCGCCCATGACGATCCTGATCTTCATCCTGCTGGCCTATGCGGTGCTGGGGATGTTCATGGATGCCATCGGGATGCTGCTGCTGACGCTGCCGGTGGTCTACCCGGCGGTCATGGCGCTGAACGGCGGCGAGAGCGTGGCGGCGGCGGACAGTGCCTTTGGCATGAGCGGGACGATGTGCGCGATCTGGTTCGGCATCCTGGTGGTGAAGATGGCCGAGTTCTGCCTGATCACGCCGCCCATCGGGCTGAATTGCTTTGTCGTGGCGGGGGTGCGGCCCGAGCTGTCGGTGCAGGATGTGTTCCGGGGGGTGACGCCGTTCTTCATCGCCGATGCGGTGACGATCGCGGGGCTCGTGGCCTTTCCGTCGATCGTGCTTTGGTTGCCTTCGCTGGCATAGACGTGGGGGGGCTCTGCCCCCGCCGCTCCTGCGGAGCGACTCCCCCGAGGGTATTTGGATCAAGATGAAGGGCAGGGGCGTTGTGCTCCTGCCCTTTGGGTTTTCAATGCTGACGGAGGGCCGCGTGGGCGGTCGCGAGCTTGTCGCGCACGGGCTGGGTCAGGATGAAGGGGTAGAGGTCGTTCAGGTCCAGCGCGCGGTTCACGTGGTTGATGGCCAGCGCGAGGTTGATGGCGTGGGTGAGCAGGTGTTCGGTGTCGGTCTCGGCATAGGCGTCGTAGCCCGGGGGCGGGCCTTCGGGCAGGGCAAGGCCGGCGGCGGCGGCGCTGTCGAGCAGGTCCGTGAGGTGGAGCAGGTGGGCGATGGTCTCGGCCCAGTCCTCGTGCGGATGGGCGGTGGCGTATTGCGTGATGTGGGTGTCGCCCTTGTCCTTCGGGTTGGCGTAATGCGCTTTGAGCGCCTCGCCGTAGTCGGCGCGCTCGTCGCCGAAGGTGGCGCGGAACGTTTCTAGGAAATCCGGGTTTTCTGCCAGGCGTTCGAACAGGAAATGCGCGATCTCGTGCCGCATGTGCCCGATCATGGTGCGGTAGAGCTCTCCCATCTGTTGCTGGCGGTGGACGAGTTCGGTGTCGGAGGCCTCGGTCACGTTGATGGTGATGGTGCCGGAGGCGTGGCCCATGGTGACTTGTTCGGTGCCCTCGGCGGTTTGTTCCGAGAGCAGTTGGAATACCGGGCGGGCGCCCTGGTCGGAGGCCGTGAACCAGCCCCAGCGCATGAGGTTGGCGAGGACCCAGCGCTTGGCTTCCTCGGTGCGCTGCCAGAGGGCTGCGTTGTCGGGTTCGCGCAGGTCGGGCAGCGTGGTGGTCATGGCGCAGGAGCGGCACAGGTCGTCCTGTTCGGCGCGCCAGTTGCAGGCGATTTCCGAGCGGTTTGCGCAAGGCGCGGCGTCCGAGACCATGGCTTGTGCGTCGGGGTCGAAGAAGACCTCCTGCCCGCAGGTGCAGGCGGTGTTGTGGAACCAGAGGGTCGCCCCGCAGGTGGGGCAGTGGAAGACTTGCATCGGGGTTCTCCGTGAGGGGCCGGAGGGTGAACGCGCCGGATGGGGAAGCGTTCCCTGTTCAGATGGGGTTGCGAATCCTTTTATTTCCGTTATTCCGGAAATATGGAAAATGATGTTTTGGCTCAGTTGCAGGCCCTGGCGCATCCGCGCCGTCTGGCTGCCTTTCGCCTGCTGATGCGGCGTTACCCGGAGGCTGTTGCGGCCGGGGAGCTGGCCGAGGTCTTGGGGCTGCCGGCTTCGTCCCTGTCGGCGGTGCTGGCGCAATTGCGGCAGGCGGGGCTGGTGACACAGGACCGTCACGGGACGTCGCTACGCTATGCGGCGGATGTGGCCGGGGCGGCGCGGCTGACAGGGTACCTTGTGGATGACTGTTGCCGGGGACGCGGGCTGCCCTGTGCCAACCCTTATGAAACGGATCGGTTAATGACCCGGAAATGGAACGTGCTGTTCATCTGCTCGGGCAACTCCGCCCGGTCGATCTTTGCCGAGGCAATCCTGAGCGACTGGGCGCCGGAGCGGTTCGAGGTGTTTTCGGCGGGAACGCGCGCCGTGTCGCAGTTGAACCCCTACGCCGTCGCGCTGTTGCAGGCCAAGGGGCATGACACCAGCGAGCTGCGGTCGAAGACCGTATCGGAATTCCAGTTGCCGGATGCGCCGAGGATGGATTTCGTGTTCACGGTCTGTGACGCGGCGGCGAACGAGGAATGCCCGCCCTGGCCCGGACAGCCGATCAGCGGCCATTGGGGCCAGCCCGATCCGGTGAAGGTCGAGGGCAGCGAGGCCGAGAAGCAGCTGGCGTTCCAGCAGGCCTATGGCGGGTTGAAGAACCGCATCAAGGCCTTTGCGGCCTTGCCCTTTGACACGCTGGACCGGGCGTCTCTTCAGGCCCGCGTGGATGACATCGCATTGAACACGGAAGAAAACGCATGACCACATATGCTTTGAACGGCCTGGGCCGAATGGGAAAACTGGCGCTGAAGCCGCTGCTTGAGAAGGGCGCAAAGATCGCCTGGATCAACGACGCGGTGGGCTCGCCCGAGATGCACGCGCATCTTCTGGAGTTCGACACGGTGCATGGGCGCTGGGATGCCGCGTTCAGCCATGACGCCGACAGCATCACCATCGACGGCACGCGGCTGCCGGTGTTCTGCACGCGGTCGCTGGACGATCTGCCGATGGACGGCGTCGACGTGGTGATCGACTGCACCGGGTACTTCAAGACCGAAGGCAAGATCGCGCCCTATTTCGAGAAGGGCGTGAAGAAAGTCGTCGTTTCGGCCCCGGTGAAGGATGGCGATGCGGCGAATATCGTCATGGGGGTGAACGACGCCACATACGATCCGGCGCGGCACCGGATCGTGACGGCGGCCTCCTGCACGACGAACTGCCTCGCCCCGGTGGTGAAGGTGATCCACGAGGGCCTGGGGATCCGGCACGGCTCGATGACCACGATCCATGACGTGACCAACACGCAGACCATCGTGGATCGTCCGGCAAAGGACCTGCGCCGCGCACGATCTGCCCTGAACTCGCTGATCCCGACCTCGACCGGGTCGGCCACGGCGATCACGCTGATTTATCCCGAATTGACAGGGCGTCTGAACGGCCACGCTGTGCGGGTGCCGCTGCTGAATGCCTCGCTGACGGATTGCGTGTTCGAGGTTGAACGGGAGACCACGGTGGAGGAGGTCAACGCGCTGTTCCAGGGGGCGGCTGAGGGGCCTCTGAAGGGTATACTCGGCTACGAGACGCGGCCTTTGGTCTCGACCGATTACGTGAACGACCCGCGCTCGTCGATCGTGGATGCGCCGTCGACCATGGTCATCAACGGCACCCAAGTGAAGATCTACGCCTGGTATGACAACGAGTGGGGCTATGCCCAGCGGCTGGCGGATGTGGCGCTGATGGTGGGCGCGTCCCTCTGAGGGCGCGCGGGCGACTCCTTCAGATTGAGTATTTCTCGCCAAGAAGAAGCCAGCGTTTCCTGCTTCTTCTTGGCGAGAAATACTCCGGGGGAGTCACCGCAGGTGACGGGGGCAGCGCCCCCATGCGACAGGAAGTTCACATGACCGACACGTCTCGCCCGCTGGCGGCCTATATTGCGGTGACGGCAGCCTACTGGGCCTTCATGCTGAGCGATGGCGCGCTCAGGATGCTGGTGCTGCTGCATTTTCACACGCTGGGGTTCAGTGCGGTGCAACTGGCGTATCTCTTCCTGCTGTACGAGGTTGCGGGCGTGGTCACGAACCTGTCGGCGGGCTGGCTGGCGGCGCGGTTCGGGCTGACCTCGACGCTTTATGCCGGGCTGGGATTGCAGGTAGTGGCGCTGGTCGCGCTGGCGCAGCTGGACCCGGGCTGGGGGCTGGGGGCCTCGGTGGTTTATGTCATGGCGGTGCAGGGGCTGTCGGGCGTGGCCAAGGACCTTGCCAAGATGTCGGCGAAATCGGCGGTGAAGCTGCTGGCCCCCAAGGGGCAGGGTGGGCTGTTCCGCTGGGTGGCGGTGCTGACCGGATCGAAGAACGCAGTCAAGGGCGCGGGCTTTCTGCTGGGGGCGGCCTTGCTTGCCGTGGCTGGGTTCGAAGCGTCGGTCTGGGGCATGGCCGCGGTGCTGGCGGTGATCTTGATCGCGGTTGCGCTGCGGATGCCGGGGGGGCTGCCCGCGGGCAAGAAGGGCGTGAAGTTCGCCTCGGTCTTTTCGACGGATCACAACGTGAACTGGCTGTCCGCAGCCCGGGTGTTTTTGTTCGGGGCGCGGGATGTCTGGTTCGTGGTGGGCATTCCGGTGTATTTTTATGCTGTTCTTTCAGACGGTTCCGAGGCGGGCAACCGCGCGGCTTTCTTTACCATCGGCAGCTTCATGGCGGTCTGGACGATCCTTTATGGCGCGGTGCAGGCTTGGGCACCCAAGGCGTTGAAGGCGGCCACCCGCCCCGAGGCGGAGATCGTTGCGGCGGCGCGCAGCTGGGCACTGTGGCTGGTGCCCGTGCCGGTTATCCTCGCGGCCCTGGTCCTGGCGTCAGGCGCCCCGGCGCCCTGGCTGACGGCGACGATCATTGGCGGGCTGCTGGTGTTCGGGGCGATCTTTGCCGTGAATTCGTCGCTGCACAGCTACCTGATCCTCGCCTTTTCGAAGGGCGATCGGGTCACGATGGACGTGGGGTTCTATTACATGGCGAATGCGGCGGGGCGCCTGTTGGGAACGTTGTTGTCCGGCCTGAGCTACCAGCTGGGCGGTCTGGCGCTGTGCCTGGCGACGGCAGCGGCCATGGTGGCGGTCAGCGCGTTCGCAGCGTCAAGGCTGCGGGCCTAGTCGCGCAGCAGGGCTTCGAGACCGGCCTCGAGACCGGCGAAGGCGTCGGCCAGACGGGCCTCGATCTCGCGCTGGTAGGCGAGCGCAAGGGGCAGGATCTCGGCCATGAGGGTGCGGCCCTTGTCGGTGAGGCCAAGGCGGACGAGGCGGCGATCGCCTGCGTCGACGGCCTTTACGATCAGCCCGGCTGATTCGAGGCGCGAAGCGGCGCGGCTGACCTTGCTTTTCTCCATGGCGACGCGGGCTTCGATGTCGCGGACCGACACGGTGGCGGCACCGTCGAGCGGTTGCGCCAGATGCACCAGCACGCGCCATTCGGAAATCGAGATACCGAAGCGCGCGCGGTACTGGCGCGAGAGTTCCTCGGAGGTCTTTTCTGCCGCCACCGCAAGGCGGTAGGGGGTGAAGCGCGCGAGGTCGAAGTCTGGCAGGGGTGTCTGGCTCATGCGTCTTTCATGGGGCTTTTCGCGGGAACGGTCAAACGCGCTGTGACGGGGGCGATCTGAAGGATAGCCCATCAAGGGTTAGCGACTTCCTTTTGCACCGCACGCGGTCAGAGGGCAGAGATTCCACCATCCAGACTGATGGCCTGGCCGGTCATGAAACTGTTTTCCCGCGAGGTGATCCAGAGCGCGGCGTCGGCCATTTCGTTGGCGGTGCCAAAGCGGCCCATGGCGTTCAAGGGTGTGTGAAACCTCGATTTTTCCGGGCCCATGGCGTCGAGCATGGGAGTGTCGGTGAAGCTGGGACAGAGCGCGTTGACGCGGATCTGCTGTTTGCGGAGTTCATGCGCGAGGGAGCGGGTGAGGCCGAGGACTCCGTGTTTGGTGGCGGCATAGGCGGCGAGGCCGGGCGCGCCGGCGACACCGGCGAGAGAGGACAGGTTGAGGATGCGCCCTGCCTCGCGCATCTGTGGAACTTCGGCCTGCAGGCAATTGAAAAGGCCCGTCAAATTGATGGACAGGAGGCTGTTCCAGTCGGCGGCGGACAGGTCCATGAACTTGCCGAAGGGGCCGGAGATACCGGCGTTGTTCACCGCCACGTCGAGCGGGCCAAAGCGATCGACACCTGCCTTGACCATGGCGCGGACGGAGCCTGCGTCGGTGACGTCGCACAGCGTGGTTAACGTCCTCGAACAGGTTGGAATAGCGTCAGGATTCAGATCGGAGAGCACGAGGTTCGCGCCCATCTCGCGGTAACGGTCGGCCATGGCGCGACCCAGTCCGCCTGCGGCGCCGGTGATCAGGACGGTCTGGCCGGAATAGTCGATCTGCATGGGGGCCCCTCGTGTCTGCCTTGGCCCAGAAAAGCATTAATGCGGGCCGGGGTTAAGGGGGCGTTCGGTCGGGTTAACACGGCGCACGCTGGCCAGATCTGGGGTGGCTCGGCGAGGCGCATACAAGGCCGCAGGGAGATATTTACCAAGGTTTCCCGATTTTAAGGGGTGAACCGGCCGGTTTGTGGGGGATAAACGGCCGGATGTTAACCTTTGTAGCGTGACGTTGCGTCATAAGAGGTTAACGCCGGACTTTCCCAAAGGGAGTCGGGGCATAGCCCCGACCTACGCCCCTGCGCAGCGGTGCCCCCGTCAGGCCTCGTCGAAATAGTCCGCGTGCTGGGCGCTGACGCGGGCGAGGACGTTGCCGATGTCTCCGAGATGGGTGCGGAGGTTGGATTCGGCGGCGGCGGCGTCGCCCGCCACCAGCGCTTCCACGATGGCCTTGTGTTCGCCGTAGACGCTGCGCTGGCGTTCGCCCGACAGGGTCAGAAAGCGGATGCGGTCCATGTGGGCCTTTTGTTCTGCGATCAGGTCCCATGCGGGGCGGTGACCCGCGATGGTGGCCAGGATCCGGTGAAAGCTGTCGTCGAGGGCGTGGAAAACCGTCGGGTCCGAGGAATCCAGCGCGGCCTCCTGCGCGTTCAGGCTGGCCTGCAATTGGCGGGCGGCCTCGGGTGTCATGCGGGTCGTCGCCTCGCGCAGGCATTCGCATTCGATGGCGGTGCGGATGAAGGCGGCGTCCATGACGGCCTTGCGGCTGATTTTCGTGATGAGCGTGGCGCGCTGGGGCCGGATCAGCAGGAAGCCCAGTTTCGACAGGCGAAAGAAGGCATCGCGCACAGGCTGGCGGGACACGTTGAGTTGCGCGGCCACGTCAGCCTCGGAGACCCGTGTGCCCGGCGGAAGCTGCAACGAGATCACCGCATTGTAGAGCGTATCGAACACGAGGTCGGTGGCCGACTTCTGCGGCGCGACGGAGAGACTGGCGAGGGCGGTATCTGACATGCGCGTCCTGTTGGCTGGTCTCGCGAGTTTAGACAAGAGGGTTCGTTGACACAACTGCTCAACTAGCATATTAGCGGATTAACTTCTGAGGGGAGCTTTTCATGCAATTGACCGATCCGGACCGTCTTTTCCCGGTGGAGCCTGCGCTGCGCGGACTGGCACGCGAGCTGTACGATGGCGTGAAGAGCCTGCCGATCGTCAGCCCGCACGGCCATTGCGACCCGCGCTGGTTCGCCGAGAACAAGCGGTTCCCGAACCCGGCAGAGCTGTTCGTGATCCCCGACCATTACGTGTTCCGGATGCTGGTGTCGCAGGGCGTGGCGCTGGAGGAGTTGGGCGTGCCGCGTGTCGATGGTGGCGCGGTGGAGACGGACCCGCGCGCGATCTGGCGGCGGTTCGCCTCGGCCTATCACCTGTTTCGGGGGACGCCCTCGGCCATGTGGTTGGACCATTCCTTCGAGCATGTGTTCGGGCTGGATGAGGTGCTGTCGGCGGAGACGGCGGATGCGTACTACGACCACATTGACGCCTGTCTGGCGAAGCCGGAGTTCCTGCCGCGCGCGCTGTTCGAGCGGTTCAACATCGAGGTGCTGGCGACCACCGAGGGCGCGCTGGATGACCTGAAGTGGCACGGGATGATCCGCGAGAGCGGGTGGAGGGGACGGGTTGTCACGACCTATCGCCCCGATGCGGTGGTGGACCCCGATTTCGAGGGCTTTGCCGCCAACGTCGAGGCGTTTGGCGCGCTGACCGGCGAGGACACCTCGACCTGGGACGGCTACCTGACGGCGCATCGCATCCGGCGGATTTTCTTCAAATCCATGGGGGCGACGGCGTCGGACCACGGGCACGCGACGGCGCGGACGGAGAACCTGTCCAAGGCCGATGCGGCGGCGCTGTTCCAGAAGGCGCTGGCCGGGACCTGCACGCCGGACGAGGCGGATGCCTTCCGCGGCCAGATGTTGACCGAGATGGCGCGCATGTCGCTGGAGGACGGGCTGACCTTGCAGATCCACGCCGGGTCGCGGCGGAACCACAGCCGGGACGTGTTCCAGCGGTTCGGGCGGGACAAGGGCTTCGATATTCCGGGGCGGACCGACTATGTCGCGGCGCTGAAGCCGATGCTGGATGTCGTCGGCATGGAGCGCGACCTGACGGTGATCCTGTTCACGCTGGACGAGACGGTCTACGGGCGCGAGCTGGCGCCGCTGGCGGGGGCCTACCCGGCGCTGCGGCTTGGGCCGCCGTGGTGGTTCTTTGACTCCTATGAGGGGATCAGGAAGTTCCGCGAGGCGACCACCGAGACCTGCGGGTTCTACAACACCGCCGGGTTCAACGACGACACGCGGGCCTTCTGTTCGATCCCAGCGCGGCATGACGTGGCGCGGCGGTCGGACTGCGCCTATCTCGCCGGGCTGGTCGGCACCGGGCGCCTGCGGGAGGCGGACGCGCACAGCGTGGCGCGGGATCTGACATATCAACTGGCGAAGGACGCCTACGGGCTCTGACGCTTTCTTCAGGGAGGAAAGACAATGAAATCGGTAATGTTTGGCCTGATGGCCTCGGTCGCGATGGTGGGTGCGGCAAGCGCCTGCGAGATCACGCTGCGGTCGTCGGACACGCACCCGGAGGGCTATCCGACGGTCGTGGCCGTGCAAGAGATGGGCAAGCTGCTGGAGGAACGGTCCGGTGGGCGGCTGTGCGTCGAGGTGTTCCATTCGGCCCAGCTGGGCGAGGAAAAGGACACGATCGAGCAGACCCAGCTGGGCGTGATCGACCTGAACCGCGTCTCGCTTGGACCGTTCAACAACATCATCGAAGAGACCAAGGTCTTCTCGCTGCCCTATATCTTTGCGGGCACCGACCACATGCACAAGGTGGTGGACGGCGAGATCGGTGAGCGCATCCTGAACGAGTTCCAGAACCACCAGCTGGTCGGTCTGGCCTATTATGACGGTGGCTCGCGGTCGTTCTACAACTCGCAAAAGCCGATCACCTCGATTGCCGATATCGAGGGCATGAAGTTCCGCGTCATGCAGTCGGACGTTTTCGTCGACATGGTCGATGCACTGGGCGGCAACGCCACGCCGCTGCCCTATGGCGAGGTTTATTCCTCGATCCAGACTGGCGTGATCGACGGGGCCGAGAACAACTGGCCGTCGTATGAGTCGTCCGGTCACTACGAGGTGGCGGGTTACTACACGCTGGACCAGCACCTGATCGTGCCGGAAGTTCTGGTGATGTCGCAGGCGTCCTGGAACAAGCTGTCCGAGGAAGATCAGGCGCTGGTGCGTCAGGCGGCCAAGGATTCGGTGCCGGTGATGCGCAAGCTCTGGGCCGAGCGTGAAGCGGCGTCCGAGGAGAAAGTCCGCGCAAGCGGTGTCGAGGTCGTCAGCGACATCGACAAGCAGCCCTTCATGGATGCGATGAACCCGGTCTACGAAAAGCACGTGACCTCGGACAAGCTGAAGGCGCTGGTGAGCGATATTCGCGCGGCGCAATAAGCACGATTTCGGGCGGGATCTGCATGGTCCCGCCCGGATACCCTTTTGGGTGGGCGTTCCAAGGCCGGGACAGGGAAGAAAATGCAAGAAACCGTGTTGAAGCTGTCGGCGGTCATAGCCCGCGCGACGAAGGTCTTCCTATGGCTGGCGGCGGCTGGTCTGGTGGGCATGACGGTGCTCATCGGCTGGCAGGTCTGGGGGCGCTTCGTGCTGAACGACACGCCGACCTGGACCGAGACGACCAGCATCCTGCTGCTTGGCTGGTTCATCTTCCTCGGCGCGGCCGTGGGCGTGCGTGAGGGCAATCACCTGTCCTTCGACGTGCTGCTCTATGTCCTGCCGGAGCGGGTGCAGCGGTTGCTGCATTCGGTGTCGGACATGGTCGTGATCGCCTTTGGCGCGGGCATGGTCTGGTACGGCTGGCAACTGGCCGAGACGACCTGGAACACGACCATCCCCAACCTCGGGATCAGCGGCGCGGTGGCGTTTTTCTCGCTCATCATCGGCGGTGTTCTGATGATCCTTCTGTCGCTGGAGCGTCTGCTGCGGCGGGCGGTGGGGCTGAACACTTCGCGGTTTGGCGACGACCCGGTGCAGGAATGAGGCCCGGTCTCGAAGGCGTTGCCCGGCAGGCGGCCGGGCGGAACATCGGCGCGCGCGCGCATCACGGCCCAGCAAGGGACATCTCATGGAACTGATCGTTCTCTTCGGCACCTTCACGGTGCTTCTGCTCATCGGCACGCCGGTCGCCTTCTGCCTTGGCGTCGCGTCCTTCGCGACCATCGCCTTTATCGGGTTGCCGCCAGTGGTGGTGTTCCAACGGCTGAATTCCGGCATCAGCGTCTTTGCGCTGCTGGCGATCCCCTTCTTCATCTACGCGGGCGAACTGATGGTGCGGGGCGACATAGCCCGACGATTGGTGGCGCTGGCGGGGGCGGCCGTGGGGCACATGCGTGGCGGGCTGGGGCAGGTGAACATCGCGGCCTCGGTGCTGTTCGGCGGGATTTCCGGCTCGGCGGCGGCGGATGCCTCGGCCATCGGCGGGTTGATGATCCCGCAGATGGAGGAGCGCGGCTACGGCAAGGATTACGCGGTGAACGTGACGGTGACCTCGTCGATCATCGCGCTGATGCTGCCGCCCTCGCACAACCTCATCATCTATTCGATCAGCGCGGGCGGGCGGCTGTCCATCGCGGACCTGTTCACCGCCGGGATCATTCCGGGGCTGTTGCTGGCCGTGGCGCTGATGGTTGCCGCCTGGGCCGTGGCGAAGAAACGTGGTTATCCGACAGAGCCTTTTCCCGGCCTGCGCGCCATGGGGGCGCTGCTGTTCAGCGCGCTGCCGGGGCTGATCCTTGTCGCCATCATCTTTGGCGGGGTGCGGTCGGGGATCTTCACCGCGTCGGAATCGTCATGTATTGCAGTGATTTACGCGCTTGCGGTGACGTGGTTTGTCTACCGCTCGTTGCCATTCGCGGAATTCGTGGAGGCGACGAAAAGCGCGGTGCGCACGTCCTCCATGGTGCTGCTGGTCATCGGCTCGGCGGCGGCATTCGGCTGGCTTCTGGCCTACCTCAAGGTGCCGGCCGACCTCGTGACCTGGATGAAGGGGCTGAGCGAGAACCCCATCGTCATCATGCTGCTTTTGAACGTGATTTTGCTGTTCCTCGGCACCTTCATGGACATGTCGCCGCTGATCGTCATCACGACGCCGATCTTCCTGCCGGTGGCCACGGCCTATGGCGTTGACCCGGTGCAGTTCGGCATCATCCTGATCCTGAACCTTGGCATCGGGCTATGCACGCCGCCGGTGGGGGCAGTGCTGTTTGTCGGCTGTGCCGTGGGGCGCATCCGCATCGGCGAGGTGATCCGCACGATCTGGCCGTTCTACCTGGCCGCCGTGGCGGTGCTGCTGATGGTGACCTATATCCCGGCGCTCTCGCTGTGGTTGCCGGGGGTGTTCCGATGAGCGGCTTTGTACAGACCTATCCGGTGGTCGCGCCCGATGCTGGCGTCTTGCGGCAAGTGTTGTCGGAGCGGGCCGAGTTGATGGTGGTCTCCTTCCGCTTCGAAGAGGCCGCCGAGGGCAAGCGCCACAACCATCCGCATGTGCAATCCACCTACGTGAAATCCGGGCGGTTCAGGTTCTTCGTGGGTGACGACGCGTTCGAGGTCGGGCCGGGGGACAGCTTCGTGATCCCGTCGATGGCGTGGCATGGCTGTGTCTGCCTCGATCCGGGCGAGCTGATCGATACCTTCACGCCGCGCCGCGATGATTTTCTATGAATGACGCCGAAAGGACATGAGATGACCGTACATGCTGAAACCCGCTATGCCATTGATCCGGCGACAGCAAAAGAGCTGGATACCGAGGGGCTGCGCGCGCATTTTCACGTGGGTGATCTGTTCGCGGCGGGCGAGATCCGGCTGGTCTATTCGTATTACGACCGGCTGATCCTTGGGTCGGCGGTGCCGGTGGAGGGTCCGCTGGTGCTGGACCATGTGCCCGAGACGGGGACGGCGACGATCCTCGAGCGCCGCGAGATGGGCGTGCTGAACATCGGCGAGGCTGGGGTGGTCGAGGTGGGCGGAGTGTCCCATGACGTGGGCCGTGGCGAGGTGCTGTATGTCGGCATGGGGTCCGGTCCGGTGACCTTCCACGCGCCGGGGCGGTTCTATGTGCTGTCGGCGCCAGCACACCGCGTTTGCGCGACGAAACTGGTCACTTTCGGTATGGCGCGGCATGTCGAGCTGGGCGCGCAAGAGACCTGCAACGAGCGCACAATCCACCAGTTCATTCACCCAGAGGTTGTGGATTCCTGCCAGCTTGTCATGGGCTACACGCAGTTCAAGCCGGGGTCGATCTGGAACACGATGCCTTGTCACACCCATGATCGTCGGATGGAGGCCTATCTGTACTTCGACGTGCCGGAGGGGCAGCGGGTGTTTCATTTCATGGGCGAGCCGTCGGAGACGCGTCACATGGTGATCGCCAACGAAGAGGCGATCATCTCTCCGCCCTGGTCGATCCACGCAGGCGCGGGAACTGCGGCCTATACCTTCTGCTGGGCCATGGCGGGGGATAACGTCGATTTCACCGATATGGACATGATCGCCATGGAGGATTTGCGGTGAGCTTTCGCATCGAGGGCAAGCGGGCGCTGGTGACGGGGGCCAACACCGGTATCGGGCAGGCCATTGCCGTGGGGCTGGCCGAGGCGGGTGCGCATGTGATCTGCGCGGGGCGGAGATCCTGCGTGGAAACGGTCGCTTTGTGCACGAAGGTTGGGACGGCAGAGGAGTTGCTGTTCGATCTGGGGAAGATCGAGGATGCTTTGGCGGCTTTTCCGGACGATCTGGATATCCTGGTCAACAATGCCGGGATTATTCGGCGGGAGGACTCGGTCGCGTTTTCCGAGAAGGATTGGGACGACGTGATGGACGTCAACCTGAAGGCCGTATTCCTGCTGTGCCAGCGCTTTGCCAAGAACGCGCTGGCGGCGGGGCGCGGGGGGCGGATCGTCAACATCGCGTCGTTGCTGAGTTTTCAGGGCGGCATCCGGGTGCCGTCCTATACCGCGTCGAAACACGGGGTGGCCGGTCTGACGAAGATCTTTGCCAACGAATGGGCAGCGCAGGGGATCAACGTGAATGCGGTGGCTCCGGGTTATATCGCGACGAACAACACCGAGGCGCTGAGGGCAGATAGTGCACGAAATCAGGCCATTCTGGACCGTATCCCCGCCGGGCGCTGGGGCGATCCGGAGGATATTGCCGGGGCGGTGGTGTTCCTGTGTACCCCGGCGGCGAAATATGTCACCGGAGCGGTGTTGAATGTCGATGGAGGGTGGCTTGCTCGGTAAGGCAGAGGATCAGCCGAGGCTGATGCGGACGGGGCACGCGCCCCTCACGGGGATCGTGCATCTGGGGCCGGGGGCGTTCTTTCGCGCCTTCAATGCGGTCTGGACCGAGGAGGCGATGGCGGCCGAGGGCGGCGATTGGGGGATCTGCGCGGTGTCGCTGCGCTCTCCGACCGCGCGGGACCAGATGATGCCGCAGGGCGGCTGCTACACGGCGGTGGAACTGGGGCCCGAGGGCGAAACGCGGCGCGTGATCGGTGCGGTGACCGAGGTGCTGGTGGCCCCCGAGGACCCGGAGGCGGTGGTCGACCGCATGGCCGACCCGGATGTGAAGATCGTGTCGCTCACGATCACCGAGAAGGGCTATTGCCACGATCCGGCGACGGGAAAGTTAAACCGGGAACATCCCGATATCGTGCACGATCTTGCCAACCCGGGCGCGCCACGGTCTGCGCTGGGCCTGATCTGTGCGGCGCTGGAGGTACGGCGCGGTGCGGGCGATCCGCCGTTTACCGTCATGAGCTGTGACAACCTGCCATCGAACGGTGCCGTGACGCGGGGCGTCGTGCTGGAATATGCCCGGCTGCTGATGCCGGAACTGGCAGACTGGATCGCGGCAGAGGGCGCGTTCCCCTCGACCATGGTGGACCGGATCACGCCTGCGACGACCGAGGCCGACGTAACGGCTCTGGCGCGTGCTGAAGAGTACTACGATCCGGCAATGGTGGTGCATGAACCGTTCCGCCAGTGGGTGATCGAGGAGCATTTCGTGTCGGGCCGTCCGGCCTGGGACAAGGTGGGCGCGCAGATGGTCGCCAATGTGGAGGCGCATGAGCTGATGAAGCTGCGTTGCCTCAACGGGACCCATTCGACGCTGGCCTACCTGGGCTACCTGGGCGGCTACGAAACGATTTCCGAGACCGTGGCGGACCCCGCCTATGCGGCGCTTTGTGAACGGCTTTGGGCAGATGAGATCATTCCGACCCTGCCGCAGCCGGAGGGCGAAGACCTTCAGGCCTATTCCAAGGCACTTTTGGCACGATACCGCAATCCGGCGATCCGGCACCGCACGTGGCAGATCGCCATGGACGGCAGCCAGAAACTGCCGCAGCGCCTGTTGGGTACGATCCGCGACCGGCTGGAGGCGGGCGTCGTGCCGGAGGGGCTGTGCCTCGCCGTAGCCGCATGGATGCGTTACGTCGGCGGGGTCGATGAGCAAGGCAAGGCGATCGACGTGCGCGACCCGCTGGCCGAGCGGCTGAAGGCTGCGTCGGACCGGGGCGACACGCCGGAGGCAAAGGTTGCGGCACTGCTGGACCTGCGCGAGGTCTTTGATGCCACGCTGGCGGCGGACGCGCGGTTCCGGGCAGCGGTGACGGCGGCCTATGTCTCGTTGGTCGAGAAGGGAGCGCAGGCAACGGTGGCCGAGGCCAAGGCCTGACGTAACGGACATTTCAGACAGCATGGCACCGCCAACTGCAAGGTTGGCGGTGTTTTTTGTCATACGCCTCTGACGTTAATGATGGTTTTTTATCTTCTGACATTCATTTTGGTGGTCAGGTATCGGACATGATGCTTAAACATAAGTTATGAATACTCCTTAATGACATGAAATAACTCTGAAATTTTTGTCACGCTTCTGTGTGTGCGACGAAACATCTTGTTATTTCGCGCCTTGATGTGTGATAACATTACCTCATGAAAAAGAGAGTGTCATATCTTCTCGTGGCTTGGGCGTTGATCGTTTCCCTGGCGCTCTTCGGCTTTGCCCATCGGGTTCCCGGCACGGAGCAGGTGCTTCAGGCTGCGGTTGTCCTGCAGGCTGACATCTGCGGGGACGGCGACGGCAACGCTGAGGAGGGCTGTCCGGCCTGTCGTTTGGCCTCCGCCTTTGCGCTGGCAATGCCTGCGGTAAACCTGATCGTCTTGGAGCTGGGCCTCGATGCCGAAGCGGTTGTGCCGCGTCATGATCGGCGGGCTTCCCTGGTGCCATGTGACACCCGTTGTGCGCGCGGGCCACCCATCGGCTGAGACTTGGCCGCCTTGGTGGCGTCTGGACGATAAAATTTCAGAATAACAATGACTTCGCATGGGGCGTCGCGGTCGCGGCCGGGCGCTTGGCGGTGCGGTGGGTCGGCCAATGCTTTGGGATGAGCAGGGGAGCGAACGTATGGGCAAGATGAATTGCATGTGCGAGGCTGAAGGCCGCGCATGGACGGCGTGCCAGCCCTTCCGGGTGGGGCTGTCGATACCGGAACAGGTGTTGTTGGGGGCGGCCTTTGACCGCCGGGTGTTGCAGGCCGAGGCGTGTCTGGCCGACGGCTGGCACTCGGAACATCCGCCTGTCGTCCTGGTGCAGCGCGGCGCCCTGGTCGAATTCCTGCCAGACCGAGACGGTGGGATGCATGTGCTGGGACTGGTGCTGCCGGGCGAGATGGTGATCCCCACGGGGCGGCGCATGGCACAGCGTCAGTTGCAGGCGGTGGCCGAGACCGAGGTGCTGGTCAGCACCGCCGATCGTTTTGACGTCTTGCTGGAGGAGGTGCCGCAGGTGCGTGTGAACCTGCTGAACATGGTGCAGACGCAATTGGCGGATGCCCGGACCTGGCAGGTGGTGCTGGGGCGCAAGACAGCGACGGAGAAGGTGGCGACGCTGGTGCTGTGGCTGTGGGAGCGCCAGGGGCGGGCGGTGGAGGTGCCCCTGCATCTGAGCCGCAGCGGGTTGGGGCAGTTGACCGGCCTGTCGGTGGAAACCGTGTCACGGCAGATGAAGCGGCTGGAGCGCGCGGGGGCCGTGCGTTTGCCGGCACCGACGCGATTGATCCTGCGTAACGAGGCGGTGCTGCGGGACATGGCGGGAGAGCCGGAGCGTGAAGGACACTTCACATGAGGGGATGCGCGGCACGAAGGCGAGGTGTCGCGCCGCGCCGCCATGTTGAAATGCCCGAACGTGGTGGGTAAAGGGGACGGAATTCGGGTTCGAACCCGCTGGTCGGATTGCGTCAGCGCGCCTGCGGTGGCGTCGCCAACGGACGTTGTTGCGTATCACCTGGGGGACGACAAACCGGAAGAAACGCGGTTTCGTGCCCTGACACCGGCAAGATCCGCTGCGGAAGAATGGAGCTGTCGCCTTGAGTAGTTCAGCAAATCCAACAGCTTCGACGGCCGCAAAGCTTTCGGTGGCCCCGATGATGGATTGGACGGACCGCCATTGTCGGTATTTCCATAGGCTCATCAGCCGCGAGGCGTTGTTGTATACCGAGATGGTGACGTCTCCGGCCTTGGTGCGGGGGAATGCGTTGTATTTGCTGGAGTACAGCCCCGAGGAGCATCCCGTGGCCTTGCAGCTGGGCGGATCCGACCCGGTGGAGCTGGCGCAGGCGGCGAAGCTGGGGGCGCAGGCGGGGTATGACGAGATCAACCTCAACTGCGGCTGTCCGTCGGATCGCGTCCAGTCGGGGACCTTCGGGGCGGTGCTGATGCGACATCCGGGCACTGTGGTCGATTGCGTGAAGGCGATGCAGGACGCGGTGAGTGTCGAGGTCACGGCGAAATGCCGCATCGGCGTGGACGATCAGGACCCGGAGGCCGTGTTGCCAGATTTCCTTGACCGTCTCCAGCGGGCGGGGTGTCGGCGGGTGACAATCCACGCACGCAAGGCGTGGCTGCAAGGGCTGTCGCCCAAGGAGAACAGGGATATTCCGCCGCTGGATTACGATCTGGTGTTGCGGATGCGGAAACAGTTTCCGGACATGCACCTGTCGGTGAACGGTGGCATCACCTCGTTGGACGAAGCGCGGGCGTTTCTGGCGCAGGGCTTGGACGGGGTGATGATTGGGCGTGCGGCCTATCATCAGCCGTGGGACGTGCTGGGGCAGGCGGATGCGCTGTGGGGGATGGACCCGGTGCGGACGCGTGAGGACGTCGTGGCGCTGATGCTGCCCTATATCGAGGCGCATCTGGCGTCGGGCGGGAAGCTGTCGCAGGTGACGCGGCACATGCTGGGGCTTTATGCCGGGCGACCCGGGGCGCGGAAGTGGCGGCAGGTTTTGTCGACCGAGGCGCACAAGCCCGGTGCCGGGCCGGAGGTGGTCGAGGCGGCGCTGGAAGCCGTTCTGGCCGAGGCGGCATGACACCGCTGAAGACCCTTGGCTGGCAGCGGTTTCCGGCGGATGCGCGGAGCCGCGCTTGGGCCGGGGCCGCGCGGGCAGAGGGCCTGCGGGTGTTGGCGGACCCGGCGATGCGGGCGCAGTGGCTGCAATGCGAGGGCACCTGGTTCGTGGGCGTCGATGCGCTGGCGAATGCGGTCGATGGTGCGATCGGCGGCGTGCCTCTGGGCGGGCTGGCCGTGGATGCGCTGGGGCCGTTGCCGCCGCTGCATCGGGCGCAGCTTTCGGTTGTTTTCCCCGGCTATCCCCGACCGCGTGCGGGCGAGAGCGAGGCGGCCTTTCGCTACCGGCGCGACCGGGCGGCGGCGCATGTGGACGGGATCACCGCCGAGGGCGCGGAGCGGCGGCGGCAGGTGACGGAGCCGCATGGCTTCATCCTTGGGATAGGGTTGAGCGAGGCAGACCCGCAGGCCGCGCCGCTGACGGTCTGGGAGGGCAGTCATCGCGTGATGCGCGAGGCGCTACGTGGCCCGATCGAGGCGGGGCAGGCGGATGTGACCGAGGCCTATGTGGCTGGAAGACGGAGGGTTTTCGAAACCTGCCCAAGGATCGCGGTCGCCCTGCAGCCGGGGGAGGCGGTGCTGCTACACCGTTTGACGCTGCACGGAATCACCCCATGGGAGAACGGCGCCTCGGCCGCGCCCGAGGGACGGATGACGGCCTATTTCCGACCTGTGGTGTCGCCCGATCTGCGTCAATGGTTGGGGATTTGACCCTTCGTTTCATCAACGGAAACAGTGACGCCTCAATTAACCAGGATAATCGGAAATATCGCGAACAACCGTTAAAACTTTGATAAGGAATAACGGGGGTCTGTTTGCCGCCCGAAATGATCTTGGGGGATTGTTATGCTTTTGCTTACGTTGCTGCCGATGTTGTTGTTTGCCGCGATTGGCGGTCTTTGGGACAGTGGGTCCAGCGACGAAGACGAGTTTCCTGCGTCCACCAACCCCGGTAGCACGACCGGCGAGGATACTATTCCGGATACGCCCACGTCGGGCGAGACGCCCGACCTGCTGATGGGCACCACCGGCGATGACGACGTGACGCTTGGGGACACGGACGACCTGTTCTACGGGTTGGCTGGCAATGACATGATCCGGCTGGGCAGTGGGGATGACACGGCGGATGGCGGCGAAGGGGACGACACGATCCTTGGCGGCGCGGGTGACGACCTGATCTACCTCAGCGAAGGCGACGATTCCGCTTCGGGCAACTACGGCGACGACACGCTGCGTGGCGGGCCGGGCAACGACACCCTCGGCGGCAACCTTGGCGAGGACAAGCTGGTCGGTGGTGACGGCGACGATTACCTCGATGGTGGCCCGAACAACGACAAGCTGGTGGGCGACGACGGCGACGATACGCTGATGGGGCAGGGCGGCAACGACCTGATCTACGGCCTGAACGGCAATGACTCGATCGACGGTGGCGCGGGGAATGACTCGATTTCCGATGGTGCGGGCGACGATACGGTGATCGCGGGTGACGGCAATGACGTCGTGTTCCTGTTCGACGGCACCAACACCGTGACCACCGGAGCGGGAAATGACGCCGTGGTTGCGACGCTGGGGTCGGGCACCCTCGACACGGGCGAAGGCGATGACTCGGTGACCATGGACGGCACTGGCGCGGCGGAGGGTGCGACCGAGCTGGCGAACTACACGGTGGCGCTGGGCAACGGGGACGACGTGTTTGCCGGGGTGGGCGATGCCTCGACCGTTGATGGCGGCGCGGGGGCTGATACGCTTGTTGGTGACGGCGAGCTGCACGGTGGCACCGGCGACGATCTCTTTGGCGGCAACGGCGTGTTCTATGGCGAGGCCGGGAATGACACCTTCGTGGCGGATGACACCACCACGGGTCAGGTGATGGACTTCAACTCCGGTCAGGACATGATCCTGTTCCAGTTGTCCGAGGACCTGATCCCTGCGGTGGCCGAGGGCGAGACGGCGCCTGCTGTCACGACCGAGATCACCGAGCAGGCAGACGGCACCTTCCTGGTTGAAGCGTCGGTGGGGGACACGGTCGTGGCGTCGATCCTGTCGGCCACGCGGGTGAACCCGGCGGATGTGGCGGTGCAGATGATGCCGTCGACGGCTGCGGCTGCGGCTTGATGGACTGACATGCGGGAGGCGCTGCCTCCCGCTGGAAAGTAGAGCGGGGGAGGCTCTGCCTCCCCCGGGCCCCCTCCGAGGGTATTTTTATCAAGATGAAGGACAGGCCAGCGTCATGGATGGACGTGGGTCTTTTCGTGTCCGGGGTTTGTCGGAAAGACGCGGCGGGCGGCGGTGGCAGGCCGCGCGTCAGTCGCGCGCCTTGAGGCGGGCGGCACGGCCGCCGCGACGAGTCTTGATCTGGGTTTCGCGCGACGGGAGGGTGTCCATGATCGCGCGGCGTTCGTCGTTGGTCATGCGTGACCAGCCTGCGATTTCATCCAGCGTGCGCAGGCAGCCGGTGCAGATGCGGGCTGCCGGGTGGATGACGCAGATTTTGACGCAGGGGCTTTGGATTTCGTCGCGCACCCAGACTTCGTCCTTCATTTCGCTGTCTTGTCCTTCATGCCGCCAGGAATCGGAGCCTGTCCAGTGCCCCTTGCAGGATATAGGAGGCGGCGACGTGATCTATGACCTCGGCGCGACGTTTTCGGGACGTATCCGCCTCCAGAAGCGCCTTTTCGGCGGCGACGGTGGACAGGCGTTCGTCCCAGTAACTGATCGGACCCTGCCAAAGTTGCGCAAAGTTGCGGGCGAAGGCGCGGGTGGACTGGCAGCGCGGGCCCTCGGTGCCGTCCATGTTGCGGGGCAGGCCGAGGATGAGGCCACCGATGCGGCGGTCCTTGATGATCTCCAGCAGGCGCTCGGCATCGGTGGTGAATTTCTTGCGCTTGACCGTTTCCAGCGGCGTCGCGACCGAGCGCAGTCCGTCCGAGACCGCGACGCCGATGGTCTTGGTGCCGAGGTCGAGGCCCATGAGCGCGGTCATGGGCGGCAGGGCGGCGGCGAAATCGGCGATGTCGTCGTGGATCACTGCGCCACCCCGACGCGTTCGGCGGCGGCGCGGATGGTGGCCAGCGCGTCGTCCTTGCCTTCGAAGACGGCCTGCGCCTCGGTCCAGATCCTGCCGGCCTGTTCGGTGTCGCCCAAGACCCCAAGCGAGGAGATCAGGCGCGCCCATTCGTCCGGGGTGCCGCCCTCGGTCGCGAGGCGTTCGGACAGTTGTCCCACCATGCCCCGGATCATGTTTTGACGGTCCTCGTCGGTCATGTCCTGTGCTGCGGCCACGTCGGCGGCGGAGGGGCCTTTGAGGCCCGGTTCGGGCGGCAGCTGGAACTTGTGCTGACCGGCGCGCATGGCCATTTCCTCGATCTGGGCGCGGATCGGGGACATCCAGGGATCGTCCGGCTGGCTTTCCTCCATCAAGGCGTTCCACATGCGGAAGCCGATGTCGGGGCGCCCGGTCTGGGCCATCATCAGACCGCCGTAAAACCGGGCCACGCCGTTCTTCGGGTCCATCTGGAGGGCCTGTTCGAGGGCTTTCTGCGCCTCGGGCGAGACGTAGCCGCCGGCCGCGAGCACCATCATGTCGGCGAGGTCGGCGTAGTCCTTGGCAGTCGCGCTGTCGCCCTTGATGCGGATGATGGCCTGTTGCGCCGCGTAGGAGGCCTTGTAGTTGCCGATGGCGGCCTCGGAGCGGGCGAGGAGGGTCTGGCCCTGCAGGTCATCGGGGCGGTTCGCCACGGCGGCGCGGAGTTTTTCGACCAGCGCGAGGTAGTCCTCGGTGGCGCCTTCGGGGGCGGGCATCTGCGGAACGGCGGCTTCAGCCTCGGCCTGGCTGCCGCGATCACGCAGGTTCTGTTGCGCGGTGAGCATGCGCATCTTCAGCGGCTGGTCGGGATAGCCGGGCGCGCCAAGCAGGCTGTACATGCCAAAGCCGCCACCCAGCATCAGAACGGCCACCACGGCGGCAACCGCGCCGCTGATGCCCTTGGGCTGGTTTGTGGCGGCTGTCTCGGACGTGGCCTTTGCGTCGGCGGCCAGCAGTCGGCGACTGATCTCGACGCGCAGGCGCTCGGCCTCCTCGGGGTCGATCTTGCCCCGTGCGGCGTCGCTGTCGATCTCGGTCAGCTGGTCACGGTAGACCTGAAGGTCGAAAGCCTCGGCGGGGCCAGTCTCGCGGCGGCCCATCACGACCGACCACGCCAGCCCGAGGGCCACCACCAGCGCCATTGCGCCTGTCAGGATCCAGAACAGCATGTTTCCTCCCTATTCGTCGGTCTTACATCTATGTATTCGGGCGTCGGCATGAAAGGGAAAAAGGCTGCGGCGCTTGGTCCTGGCGAAAGCGTGATCGGGCGGTTTTGGCGCGGAAATGCGGCGTTTGCCGCCAGGGGGCTCAGACGTGGCGGCTGGTCGATTTTCAGGCATGGGGTGGCCAGTGGCGGCCCGTCGCTGGGGCGACAAGCGGCCCGTCGCTGGGGCGACAAGCGGCCCGTCGCTGGGGCGACAAGCGGCATGTCGCAACTGCGTGATATTATGACGGTTGCATGTCGCGTCCTGTCGGGTTTGGGTGCAAGAAACGCCCAAACGACCCGGGAATCGAGACATGAAACGCTACTCTGCCTTTGCCATCGTCCGCGAAGCCCTTTTCTCCGATCACAAGGGGTGGGAACGTGCCTGGCGCGCCGCCCAGCCCAAGAAACGTTACGACGTGGTGATCGTGGGGGCCGGGGGCCATGGCCTTGCGACCGCCTATTACCTTGGCAAGAATTTCGGCATCACCAATGTCGCGGTGATCGAAAAGGGCTGGCTGGGCGGCGGCAACACCGGCCGCAACACCACCATCATCCGGTCGAACTACCTGCAGGACCCCTCGGCGGCGATCTACGAAAAGGCACGCTCGCTGTACGAGACCATGTCGCAGGACCTGAACTACAACGTCATGTTCAGCCCCCGGGGCGTCATGATGCTGGCGCAGACCGAACACGAGGTGCGCGGCTACCAGCGCACGGCGCATGCCAATGCGCTGCAGGGGGTCGAAACCCGGTTCATCAGCCCGAAAGAGGTGAAGGAGATCGTGCCGATCATCAACCTCGACGGGCCGCGCTACCCGGTGCTGGGCGCGCTCTGGCAGGAACGGGCCGGGACGGCGCGTCACGATGCGGTGGCCTGGGGCTATGCGCGGGCGTGTTCGGCCATGGGCATGGATATCATCCAGAAATGCGAGGTGACTGGCGTCACGCGCGAGAACGGCCGCGTCACCGGGGTCGAGACCTCGAAAGGTCATATCGGCTGTGACAAGCTGGGCATCGTCGTCGCCGGGCATTCCGGTGAACTGGCGCGCATGGCGGGCTTCCGTTTGCCGGTGGAATCGGCGCCGTTGCAGGCGCTTGTGTCCGAGCCGATCAAGCCGATCATGGATTGCGTCGTCATGGCGAACACCGTGCACGGCTACATGAGCCAGTCCGACAAGGGCGAGATGGTCATCGGCGGCGGCACGGATTCGTATAACGCGTTTACCCAGCGCGGGTCCTTCCATCACATCGAACACACCGTCGCCGCGCTGATCGAGACCTTCCCCATGGTCTCGCGCCTGAAGATGCTGCGCCAGTGGGGCGGCATCGTGGACATGACCGGCGACCGCTCGCCCATCCTGTCGAAGACGCCGGTGGACGGCATCTTCATCAACTGCGGCTGGGGCACCGGGGGCTTCAAGGCGATCCCGGGCTCGGGCTGGGGGTTCGCGGAGCTGATGGCCACGGGCAAGTCGCCGCTGTGCGCCGAATTCGGCATGAACCGCTTTGCCGAAGGCCGCTTCATCGACGAAAGCGTGGCCGCGGGGGTGGCGCACTGATGCGCGAAGTTTCGCTGCATATGTCAGGCGCTGCCGGGAACCGGTTTGGGGTCTTGGGTGTTCACTCTCCAGAACAGGATCTGGAGGGGATTTCCCAATGGCCGATACGACCAACTACCCGCACAACACGGCGCAGCCGCACAACCACACCACCACGACCACGACCCTGCGCGACACGCGCGAAACCAAGTCGTCGTCGGGCATGGCCTTCATCGTCGGCATCCTTGTCGTCGTGGTCGCCTTCCTGCTGTGGATGTTCTTCGGCGGCGTCGAAACCTCGCGCGTCGAAGCGCCCGCTGCGTCGGACGTCAACATCACCGTTCAGGAGCCCGCTCCCGCTGCTGACAGCAATGCAACCGTCACCGCGCCCGCACCCGAAGCCGCTCCGGCTCCGGAAGCTGCCGCTCCGGCTGACGATGCTGCCTCGGCGCCTGCCGACGGCAACTGATACCGCTACCTCAGGTTCACGGCACGAACCGGAGAAGGTCGGATTGCGCATGCAATCCGGCCTTTTCTCGTTGGTCGTGCCCCGCATCCTGCGCAAGGAGGCCCTTCCATGCTGATCTTTACCTGTCCATACTGCGGCGTGGCCGCCGAGGAAACCGAGCTGGCCGCAGGCGGCGAGGCGCATCTGAAGCGCTTTGGACCGGGCTCGTCCGATGCCGAGCTGGAGGGCTACCTCTTCACGCGCGAAAACCCGAAGGGCGTGCATTTCGAGCGCTGGCGGCATGTGAACGGCTGCGGCAAGTGGTTCCTTGCGGCGCGCGATACCGTGACGCTGGAGGTCTTCGGCACCTACCCGGCGCAGACCACCGAACCGCCGAAACACATCGCGGATGCGATTTCCGCGAAACGTCCCGGCTGGTCCTGGCGCAACTTTTCCGGCGAGGCGTGAGGCGAAATGATCCACATTCTTGCTGTATACGAACATTCCGGCATGGGGAGGGCTGACGCATGAGCACCCGTCTCGCACAGGGCGGCCGTCATGTCGACCGCTCGAAGAAGATCGACTTCACCTTCAACGGCAAGCGGTTCCAGGGCTATCCCGGTGACACGCTGGCCTCGGCGCTCTTGGGCGCGGACCAGATGCTGGTGGGGCGGTCGTTCAAGTACCACCGCCCGCGCGGCATCGTCGCCTCGGGCGTCGAGGAGCCGAACGCGTTGGTGAACCTGGGCGAGGGCGTGAAGCACGAGCCAAACCAGCGGGCCACCACGACCGAGTTGTTTCACGGGCTGACGGCGACCTCGCAGAACCACTGGCCCTCGCTGGAGTACGACATCGGCGCGGTGAACGGGCTGGTGAGCCGCTTCCTGACCGCCGGGTTCTACTACAAGACCTTCATGTTCCCGCGCGTGGCCTGGCACAAGCTGTACGAACCGTTCATCCGCCAGTCGGCGGGCCTGGGCAAGGCGCCGGACCCCGAGACGCGCGACCCTGACCATTACGAGCATTTCTATGCCTTCGTGGACGTTCTGGTGGTCGGCGGCGGTGTGGCCGGTCTGCAGGCGGCCAAGGCCGCAGGCGAGGCGGGCAAGCGCGTGCTGCTGCTGGAACAGACCGCTTTCTGGGGTGGTCGTGCCGTGGTGGACGGTGGCGAGATCGACGGAAAGTCGCCCGAGGCGTGGGTGAGCGAAACGCTGCAAGCCCTTGAAGGAATGGAGAATGTCCGCATTCGCACCCGCTGCATGGGGGCAGGGGTCTATGACCACGGCTACGTGCTGGGCTACGAGCGGGTGAACGACCACGCGCCCGAGATCAAGGGCCCGCGTCACCGTCTGTGGCGCATCCGCGCCAAGCAGATCGTGACCGCGACCGGCGCGCTGGAGCGTCCGCTGTCCTTTGCCGGCAACGACATTCCGGGGGTCATGCTGGCCTCGGCGGTGCGCGATTATCTGGTGAACCACGGCGTGACGCCGGGCGATCGCACGGTGGTCGTGACCAACAACGACGACGCCTATCGTACCGCGATTGCGCTGAAAAAGGCGGGCCTGTCCGTGCCCTGCATCGTCGACGCCCGCAAGGACGGCGGTGGTGCCCTGATGGCAGAGGCACAGGCCTTGGGCATCCGGGTCGAGAAGGGCCGTGGCATTGCCAAGGTCCACGGCGGCAAGCGTGTGACCGGCGTCGCCATCTGCCCGCAGAACGGCGAGGGGGCCGTGCTGGAGGACATCAACTGTGATGCGGTCGCCATGTCGGGCGGCTGGTCGCCGGTGGTCCACCTGTGGTCGCACAACGGCGGCAAGCTGGTCTGGGATGACGCCAAGGCGTTCTTCCGGCCCGATCCGGCAAAGGCGCCGACCAACCACGACGGCAAGCCCTTCGTCATCACGGCGGGCGCGGCCTCGGGCCATCTTCGGTTGAACGACATCCTGCAAGATGCGGATTCCGCTGGGAAAGTCGCAGCCGGACTGGAAGGATTCCCCGCTGCGCCCACGGGTGTGGACGCGGAGGAGGCCCCGCTGGAAGCGGTCTGGCTGATGCCGGCGGGCGCGCATTACGGGCTGCGTCTGAAGGCCTGGCTGGACTACCAGAACGACGTGAAGGTCTCCGACGTGCAGCTTGCGGCGCACGAAGGGTACGAGAGCGTCGAGCACACCAAGCGCTACACGACGCTGGGCATGGCGACGGATCAGGGCAAGCTGAGCAACATCAACGGTCTGGCGATCCTGTCGGGCGCGTTGGGCGAGCATATCCCGCAGGTCGGCACCACCACCTTCCGCCCGCCCTATACGACCATCTCGATGGGGGCGATTGGCGGCGATGCCCGGGGCGACCTGTTCCAGCCGCTGCGCAAGACGCCGATCCACGGCTGGCACGAAGCCAATGGCGCGGTCTTCGAACCCGTGGGCGCATGGCGCCGTCCGTACACCTATGTACGGGGCGGGGAATCCAAGCATGACGCGGTAAAGCGCGAGATCAACGCCACCCGCCAAAGCCTTGGGATCCTTGACGCTTCGACGCTGGGCAAGATCATCGTCAAGGGGCCGGACGCGGGCAAGTTCCTCGACATGCTCTACACCAACATGATGAGCACGCTGAAGCCGGGGAAATGCCGTTACGGGTTGATGTGCACGGAAAACGGCTTCCTCACCGATGACGGCGTGGTGGCGCGGATCGACGAGGATACCTTCCTCTGCCACACCACCACCGGCGGCGCGGACCGTATCCACGCCCATATGGAAGACTGGCTGCAATGCGAATGGTGGGACTGGAAGGTCTACACCGCCAACGTCACCGAGCAATACGCCCAGATCGCCGTGGTCGGCCCCAATGGCCGCAAGCTGCTGGAGAAACTCGGCGGCATGGATGTGTCCAAGGAGACGCTGCCCTTCATGGAGTGGAAGGACGGCACGCTGGGCGGCTTCCCGGTGCGGGTCTACCGCATCTCCTTCTCGGGCGAGCTGTCCTATGAAATCGCGGTTCCGGCGAGCCAAGGCCGCGCGCTGTGGGACAGGCTGCTGGAAGAAGGCAAGGAATTCGGCATCACCCCCTATGGCACCGAAGGTCTGCACGTCATGCGGGCCGAAAAGGGCTTTATCATGATCGGGGACGAGACCGACGGGACGGTGATCCCGCAGGACCTTGGCCTGCATTGGGCGATTTCAAAGAAGAAAGAGGACTTCCTCGGCAAGCGCGCGCAGGAGCGGACCTATATGGCCAACCCCGATCGCTGGCAGCTGGTGGGTCTGGAAACCGTCGATGGCTCGGTCCTGCCGGATGGCATCTACGCCGTCGCGCCGGGCAAGAACGCCAACGGCCAGCGCAACACGCAAGGGCGCGTGACCTCGACCTACTATTCGCCGACGCTGGACAAGGGCATCGCCATGGGTCTGGTCCACAAGGGGCCGGAGCGCATGGGCGAGGTCATCCCCTTCGTGAAGGACGATGGCGAGACCGTGGTGCAGGCAAAGATCGTCAGCCCCGTGTTCTTTGACCCGGAAGGAGAAAAGCAGAATGTCTGACCTGAGCAACTTCCAGGGTCTGGTGGCCGTGCGCGAGATCGAAGGGCAGGGCATGCTGACGGTGCGGGGCGATTTCTCGTCCATGGTGCTGCGCTCTGCGGTGACGGGGCTGGCCGGGGTGGATTTTCCGGGCCAGCGCGGCGCGAACGTCCAGGGCAATCGCGGCCTGCTGTGGATGTCACCCGATGAACTCGCGGTGCTGCTGCCGCGCGCCGAGGCGGCCGGGGCGGCGGAGAAGCTGGCCGGGCAACTGGCTGGGGAACATGCGCTGGTGGTCGATGTGTCCGACGCCCGCGTGCATTTCGAGATCGAGGGCCGCGTGGTGCGCGAGACCATCGCAAAGCTGGCGCCGGTCGATATGCACCCCGACAGCTTCGGCCCCGGAGAGCTGCGCCGCACCCGTTTCGGCCAGATCGCGGCGGGCTTCTGGATGGGAGACGAGCGCACGGCGCGGATCTTCTGCTTCCGCTCGGTGCGCGACTACATGGCGGGCCTGCTGATGGTGGCTGCCGACGATCACAGCGAATTGGCCTACTTCAAGAAGTGACCGCAAGGAAGTGATCGCTTCGGGCGTTGTCTTTGCCGTCCGGCCCCGTGATAGTGGCCGGACGAGCACGACGACGGGGTATCAGATGTTTCGCGTTTTCCTGACGGTCGCCGCAGTGCTGGCCGTCCTGCTGGCAGCGCCCTTGCGGGCCAGCGCCGAAACCGTCGCCTACAAGTGCAACGTGCGCGGGGCCGGGGAATACGACTGGATTCAACCTTTGATCTTTATTGCCCATGACCGCCTCAGCGGGCGCGTCGTGGTGTCTGACGCCATGATCCTGGCCTTCAACGACGGTCAGCCCGTCGAAGGGCGGCTGGACGTGGACAACGCTCGGCGCACCACTTTTACGTGGAAAGTCAAGGTGATCCTGCAGGCCAGCCCGGTGACGCTGAGCTATCGCGGCACCTACATCAAGGGCAGCGGCGAATTCTCGGTGCTGGGCTCGATCCCGGGTGAGACCATGACCCGTGGCGGGGTCTGTCAGGTTGATCGCCTGGGCGATTGACGTGCCCGTAATCCGAGTATTTTTGTCACGACGGCTTGACCTTCGCCCTGCGTCGGAACAGGTAAGTAGGCGAGATATTTGCCAACTTGATGGAGGGTGACCCCAATGGCTTTCGAACTTCCCGATCTTCCCTACGCACACGACGCGCTGGCCTCCAGCGGCATGAGCCAGGAGACGCTCGAGTATCACCACGACATCCACCACAAGGCCTATGTCGACAACGGCAACAAGCTGATCGCCGGCACCGAGTGGGAGGGCAAATCCCTCGAAGAGATCGTCAAGGGCACGTACCAGGCGGGTGCCGTGGCGCAGAATGGCATCTTCAACAATGCCTCGCAGCACTGGAACCACATGCAGTTCTGGGAAATGATGGGCCCGAACGGCCACGCCATGCCCTCTGAACTGGAAGCCGCGATCAAGGAGAGCTTTGGCTCCGTCGACAAGTTCAAGGAAGAGTTCAGCGCCGCAGGTGCGGGCCAGTTCGGTTCGGGCTGGTGCTGGCTGGTCAAGGACGCCGACGGCGGCCTGAAGGTCACCAAGACCGAGAACGGCGTGAACCCGCTGTGCTTTGGCCAGACCGCGCTGCTGGGTTGCGACGTGTGGGAGCATTCCTACTACATCGACTTCCGCAACAAGCGTCCGGCTTACCTGACCAACTTCCTCGACAACCTGGTGAACTGGGAAAACGTGGCCTCGCGCCTCTGATTTCCCTGGCAGGATAAAGCGAAAGGGGCGCGGCCATGGCTGCGCCCCTTTTGTTTTGCGTGGGTCGTTCCTGTGGTTCGTTCTGGCGGGTCAGGCGGTCAGCGCCAGCGCGCCGCCGCCCAGCAGGACCTGCACCAGCAGGGTCACGGTCCAGAAGGCGGGATATTCCCAGCCGCCGTTTTCACTGGTGAACCAGAAGCCGTTCTTGCCATGGGCGAGGATGGAGGCCCCCAGCAGCGTCGGGATCAGCAGCAGGGCCACGAGGCTGGTCTGGAAACCGAGGATCAGCGCCGCGCCGCCCAGCGTTTCGGCGGCGATGGTCAGGTAGGCGAACCAGCCCGGCAGGCCGAGAGAGGCAAAGTAGCCCGCCGCGCCCTTGGGCGTGAAGACGAAGAATTTCAGGTAGGCGTGGGCGAGGAAGAGCCCGCCAAGCGAGACCCGCAGCAGCAGGGCGGCGAGGGCGATGGCGGTGGTGGAACCGGCACCGAACGCGCCGAGGAGGTTGTTGGAAAGGTCGATCATCTGTCGTGTCCTTGTCGGGGCCGCAGGGTGCGGTGTTGCTTCGAGAAGACAGATAGACCGATGAGATTACGCTTGAAATGTTGGCTTTGGCGAATGACTTTCGCCTATGCGTTCTTAATTGGGGTCGCTCAGGACAGAGCGCGCCGCAGGAGCGACATGACCTCCGCCGTGTCGGCCCCACTTTGGACGAAGTCGAGCAGGGACTCGCTGGCAAAGCCATGGGTGACGATGCTGTCCAGCAGCGCCTTCAGAGGTCCCCAGTAGCCCGAGACGTCCATCAGGAGGATCGGCTTGTCGTGCAGGCCCAGTTGCCGCCATGTCAGCACTTCGAAGAATTCGTCCAGTGAGCCGGGGCCTCCGGGCAGGACGACCACTGCGTCGGCGTTCATCAGCATGACCTTCTTGCGCTCGTGCATGGTCTCGGTGACGACGTAGCGGGTCAGGTCCTTCTTGCCGACTTCCATGTTGACGAGGTGGGTGGGGATGACGCCGAAGGTATCGCCGCCAGCGTCCTGCGCCGCCCGCGCCACGGTGCCCATCAGCCCCACGTCGCCCGCGCCATAGACCAGGCGCCAGCCTTCACCGGCGATGGCTGCGCCAAGGCGGGCGGCCTCTTCGGCGTATTCGGGGCGGTCGCCGGTGCGGGAGCCGCAGTAGACGCAGATGGATTTCAGGGTCATGGCGGGCTCCGGTCGGTTGGGCACTTCGGGTGCAGAAAACGGCTTTTGACCGTTGTTACCCCGTGGGATATACACGCTCAACTGTTCCCTTCGGGCAGGCTGGGGGGCCTGTCGGGGGGAAGGATCGGGACGGAAGACTGCCATGAGCAAAGCATTGATGAACAGCGCCATCGGCGGGGCCGTGATCGCGGGAGCGGTGGTGGTGGCCGTGGCCACGGGGTTGATTGATCTCGGCAAGGACACGGGAGCGGACGAGGCTGCGAAAGCCCCGGCGGACCCGAGTGGGCAGATGGCGTCGGTCGCGCCAGAGGCGGGGCCAGATACGGGGCCGGAAATGGGGTCGGAAGCGGGGCCCGAGGCAACGCCGGGTTCGGATTCGGGTTCTGATTCCGGGCCTGTGTCTGCGGCGGAGGCCGGGGACAAGGCGTCGGTGGACACCGTTGCGCCGCAGGCCGACACGACCAGTGTGGAGCCGGAGGCGGAGGCCACCGCCGATGTTGCTGACGCGGAGCAGGCGGAGACCACGGCGACAGACGAGCGGGTCGTGGCTCCTGCAATTGAGTCCGCGCCGCAGCCGCCGCGGTTCGACACGGTGCGCGCAGCGCCGGGTGGCAGCACGTTGATTGCGGGCGCTGGTGAACCCGGCGCCGAAGTCGAGGTCCTGGTGGGCGGCGAGCCTGCGACGTCGACGAAGATCGGCAACGACGGAAACTTCGTGGCCTTCGTCGATCTGCCGTCCGAAGGCGCGGCATCTGTCCTGACGTTGCGGATGCGCGCAGGGACCGGATCGGCGGTCATGTCCGAGCGCGAAGTGATCGTGATCCCGGCAAGCGTGACGCAAACGGTGGCTTTGGCATCGCCGCAGGCGGGTGGTGCGCCCGAGGCGTTGCAAGCACCCGAGGCCCCGACCGCACCGGCGCTTTCGGGCCTTGCGGCGATGGATGCTGCACCGCAGACGGGGTCTGTCCCCGGCGGTCCGACATCCGAGACCGGGCCGGATGCGACGGCCAGTGCCGTGCCGATGCCTAGTGCAGGGGGCGCGCCGGAAAGTCTGGCCGCGCCGAAAGGAGAGGCCGCGCCCGCAGGGCGTGACGGGTTCGGCGCACCCGGTGTCGCGGCGCTTTCCGCGGGGGCGGTTGCCGGGATCGCTGGCGCGGCGGATGCCGTGCCGAGCGCAGGAACCGAGACAACCGCCTCGCCCACGGTGCTGATGGCCGGCCCGGATGGCATCGAAGCGATGCCCGCCACGCCGCTGCTTCCCGGTGACGTGGCGCTCGATTCGATCAGCTATGACAACGACGGCGAGGTGCATATCGCCGGGCGTGGCGAGGATACGGCCTTTGTCCGCGTGTACCTCGACAATACGCCGGTCACCACGTCGCGCATCCGTGAGGATGGTCGCTGGAAGGTGCAACTGCCGGAGGTCGACAGCGGCACCTATATGCTGCGGGTCGATCAGGTGGATGCCTCGGGGCAGGTGTTGGCGCGGGTCGAAAGCCCCTTCCTGCGCGAAGATCCGGCGCTGCTGGCCGGGATGAGCCAGGGCACCGGGCCGTTCCGCGAGATCACGGTGCAGCCGGGGCATACCCTTTGGGCGATTTCCAAGGATCGGTATGGCGACGGCGTGCAGTATCTGAAGATCTTTCGGGCCAATGCGGACCGCATCCGGAACCCCGACCTGATCTACCCCGGGCAGATCTTTGACCTGCCCGACGAGGTGGTGGCGGAGTAACGGGCCGTAGCTCTCGCGCGCCCGCGTTGCGCCTGGCCGGCCTCGGGGGCTGGTCCTTGGAACCCGTCCGGGGTAGGACGGGTTTCGCACTTGCAGAAATCCAGATGTTTGGCGCGTGGCGTGACCGCCGCCGGGGAGGCAATCCATGGCCCGTAACGACACAGCCCGCGAGATCGCCCGCGAAGAACGCCGCTCGGGCCTGCGCACGATCAAACGCGTCTGGCCTTATATCTGGCCGGCAGGCGAGGGTTTTGCCTGGGTAAAGCAGCGCGTGGTGATTGCCATGGTGCTGCTGCTGGCGGGCAAGCTGATCGCGGTGATGACGCCGATCTATTACAAGCGCGCGGTCGATGCGCTGTCAGGCGAGGTGCCGGACGTGGCGTTGGGGGCCATCGGGCTGACGCTGGCCTATGGCGGGACGCGCATCGCGGCGATTGCCTTCAACCAGTTGCGCGACGGCATCTTTGCCAAGGTGGCGCAGCGGGCGCTGCGGGCGCTGGCGCTGGAGACCTTCGAGCACATCCACCGGCTGTCGATGCGCTACCACATCACCCGCAAGACCGGCGGCCTGAGCCGGATCATCGAGCGCGGGGTGAAGGGGGTCGAGTTCCTGCTGCGCTTCCTGCTGTTCTCGATCGGGCCGCTGGCGCTGGAATTGCTGCTGGTGGGGGGCATCCTCGCCTACCTGTTCGACATCTGGTATCTGGTGGTCGTTGCCGTGGTGGTGACGCTCTATGTCTGGTTCACCTTCAAGGTCACGGAATGGCGCGTGAAGCTGCGCCGCCAGATGAACGAGCAGGATACCGACGCCAACCAGAAGGCCATCGACTCGCTGCTGAACTTCGAGACGGTGAAGTATTTCGGCGCCGAAGCGCGTGAGGCCGCACGCTACGACCGCGCCATGGAAGGCTACCAGACAGCGGCGATCAAGACGGCGACCTCGCTGGCCTGGCTGAACTTCGGTCAGGCGGCGATCATCAACGCGGGGCTCATCATCGTCATGGTCATGGCGGCTGTGGGCGTGCAGAAGGGCGCGCTGACCGTGGGGGACTTCGTCATGGTCAATGCCTACATGATCCAGATCACCATGCCGCTGAACTTCCTCGGCACGGTTTACCGCGAGATCCGGCAGGCGCTGGTGGACATGGGCGAGATGTTCGACCTGCTGGAACAGCCGCAGGAGGTCAGCGACAAGCCGGGCGCACCTGCTTTGGCGGTCTCGGGCGGGGCGATCCGGCTGGAGAATGTCACCTTCGGCTATGACCCGGCGCGGCCGATCCTGAAAGGCGTGACGGTCAATGTCGCGGCGGGCGAGAGCGTGGCCCTGGTGGGCCCGTCCGGGTCGGGCAAGTCCACCATCGGGCGGCTGTTGTTCCGCTTCTACGATGTCAACGGTGGCGCGGTGAAGATCGACGGGCAGGACGTGCGCGACGTGACGCAGGTCTCCTTGCATCAGTCCATCGGCGTGGTGCCGCAGGACACGGTGCTGTTCAATGACACCATCCGCTACAACATTGCCTACGGGCGCGACGGCGCAACCGAAGAGGAGATCGTCGCGGCGGCCCAGGCGGCGCAGATCCACGATTTCGTGCTGTCCCTGCCCGAGGGCTATGACACGCCGGTGGGGGAACGCGGTCTGAAACTGTCGGGCGGTGAGAAGCAGCGTGTGGGCATCGCCCGGACCCTGCTGAAGAACCCGCCGATCCTGCTGCTGGACGAGGCAACCTCGGCGCTGGACACCGAGACCGAGGCCAGCATTCAGACGGCGCTGAAGCGTGCCGGCGAAGGACGAACGGTGCTGACCATCGCGCACCGCCTGTCGACCATCGCCGATGCGGACAGGATCGTGGTTCTGGAAAACGGGCTGGTGGTCGAAGAAGGCACGCATGACGTGCTTTTGGAGAAGGGCGGGCGCTACGCGGCGCTCTGGCAGCGCCAGCAGGCGGAGGACGCCGAGGCGGCGTGAGACCCAAGGACTTTCGTTGAAAGTCCTTGGGGGCAAGACTTCTCGTCGAGAAGTCTTGCGCAGTGGCCGGGTCAGAGCGTGTTCAGCCTGTCCTGCAGCGCGGCGTAGAACTGGCCAAGGTGTTCACCATCCGTCAGGGCGTGATGCACGTAGATGTTCACCGCCATGTCGAAGCCGTCGGCCTTGGGCACGATCTTGCCCCAGGAGACACGGGGGATGCAGTCCTCGGGGCCGGGCAGCGGGTGATCCAGCGCGGTGAAATCCAGCCAGGGCACACAAGACAGGTAGGCCACGCCGTCGCCCGCATCGGGTGTGGCGTTCAGCCCGGTCTTGGCGCGGACCGTGGCGATGGTGTTGCGCGTGGCGCGGTCGAAGGTGGCAAAATCCGGGTCGAAGGGCTGCAGGCTATAGGCAAAGCCACCGCTGTCCCGCGGCACGGTGAAGGAAAGTGCGATGGTGTCGTGCTGCACAACGGTGTCGCCGCGAAACCGCGTTCGCAGTTGCGGCACCGCCAGTAGGCCGTGGCCAATGGCGTAAAGGCAGCCGATGTAGGGCGACACGCCTTGCGGTTTGTTCACGGTCATCAGCCGCGTGACATCGACGCGGCAGGTTGTGCCGTAATGCGGCTGCGCGTAGGCGCGGAACCAGCGGAACGTCTCGGTCCTGTCCCAGGTTGAAAGGTCGATGGGGGTGGCGGTCATACTGGCTCCGTACTGGTACGCGGGGGAGAATGTCCCGAGTGGCGGTCGAGGGCAACCGGAAGGGCCGCCGGTTTGCGCGGCGAAACGCCGGTCTGCGCGCGTTTGCAGACCCTGCCGTGCGGCGTTCACCTTTTTCTCGGGGAAATAGTGGATTATGTTCCCTGACAAAGAAGGAGCACTCCCCCATGACGCGCCCCGTCGTCGGTATCATCGGCAATTCTCATCTGATCAACGACCAGTACCTTGCGCATGCGGGCGGGGCGATGAATTCCGAGGCCGTGGCGCAGGTGTCGCATTGTCTGCCACTGCTGATCCCGGCGGACCCCCGGCTGGTCACGGTCGAAGAACTGCTTGAGGTCTGTGATGGCTTCCTGCTGACGGGCGGTCGACCGAACGTGCATCCCGAGGAATACGGCGAGCAGTACACCGAGGCGCATGGCGCCATGGACCGCTGCCGCGATTCGATCACCTTGCCGCTGGTGCGGGCCTGCGTGGACCGGGGCCAGCCTTTCATGGGGATCTGCCGTGGTTTCCAGGAGGTCAATGTCGCCATGGGCGGGACCCTGTACCCCGAAATCCGCGACCTGCCGGGCCGGATGAACCACCGGATGCCTCCGGACGGCACGCTGGAAGAGAAATTCGCCCTGCGCCATGCGGTCAAGCTGACCGAGGGCGGCGTGTTCCACAAGCTTTTCGGGGCTGCCGAGGTCATGACCAACACGCTGCACGGGCAGGGGATCAAGGCGCCCGGCAAGCGCATCGTGATCGAAGGCCACGCCCCGGACGGGACGCCCGAGGCCATCTATGTGGATGGGGCGAAAGGCTTTACTCTTTCGGTGCAATGGCATCCGGAATGGGATGCCGCCAACGACCCGGTTTCGCGTCCGCTGTTTGAGGCCTTTGGCGAGGCTGTGCGCGGCTGGTCCTGCGCGAAGAAGTCGGGTGGCTTGCTGAAGACTGCCTGACCTGCGTCGTACCCAGTTTCGGGCTTGCACGGGGGCGCCGCCCCCTCGGCCTTCGGCCTCACCCCCGAGGGTATTTAGGAAACCAAAGAAGCGTAATCCGCTACTCGGCAGTCGTGCGGCCAACACGCCGGGGGGGCTCCGGCCCCCTGTTCTTTGGTTTCAAAAATACCCTCGGGGGAGGCGCTCCGCAGGAGCGGCGGGGGCAGAGCCCCCTGCGAACCATGGCAAAGGCTTATCTTTCAGGGCTTGAACGCTGACTCCATCTCGCGGCGGATGCGGGCGGCGGGGGTGGTCTCGTCGATCTCCACGTCCGTCCAGCGCAGGCTCTGGCCTTTGGCCACGTTGGTTTTCATCTTGACTCCATGGGCCAGCCCGATGGGCAGACCGCCGATGTCCAGCGAGTTGGCGGCGGGCAGGAGTTTGCCCCAGACCGTATAGCCGCCTTCGCCATCCAGCACCTCGCCTGCCTTCAGATCGCGTTTTGCCGTGGCGACCACGTCTCCGGTGAAGCCCTGCGTCGCGCCCGTGGGTTTGTTCAGCAGGGCGGCGGAGAGGATGGAGATGTTCAACTCCAGCCCGATCAGGTGGAAAGGTTTGTACATCGCCGAATAGCGCCCCGTGCTGTCCGTGTTCATGCCGTATTGGCGAAAGCAGGCGGCGGCGTAATCGTTTGGGGCCTCGATCACCACGTAGACGCCCCAGCGCAGGTCCTTGTGCACCGGCCGCCCGTCGCGTTCCACCGAGGTGACCACCTCGACCTGGCCCTTGCGTTCCAGCTGGCCGCCGACCGCGCGGGGGCGCAGCACATGGGCGAGGTCGTCCATCCCGGCAGGCGGAAAGAGCAGCCCGTCCGAAGGCGGTGTCAGCCCCGTCGCATTGGCAATCGCGGCCATTTCCAACGCGGATTTCGTGCCGTCCAGGAAACTGTTGAACATCTGCGGGTTCATGCCCGCCTTCGCCGCTTCCTCGGCGGTCAGCCCGTAGTGGTCCCAGATCGTGTCGGGGGTGGAGGCATGATAGGCGGGCAGGTACTTCGTGCCTTTGCCCGCCGCGACCACCTCAAAACCCGTGGCGCGCGCCCATTCCACCATCTCGCAGGTCAGCGCGGGCTGGTCGCCGTAGGCCATGGAATAGACCACCCCTGCGGCCTGCGCCTCGCGCGCCAACAGGGGACCGGCGAGCACGTCTGCCTCGACGTTGACCATGACGATGTGGACACCGTTGCGGATCGCGGCGCGGGCATGGGTCAGGCCCACCACCGGATTGCCGGTCGCCTCGACCACCACGTCCACCGCACCGGAGGCGATCATCGCTTCGGCGTCGTCGGTATACCGCGTGGCAGCGATGCGCGCCTCGTCCCAGCCGACGGCGGCGCAGGCGGCGCGGGCGCGGTCGGGGTTCAGGTCGGCGATCACGGAGACGGTCAGACCCGGTGTTGTCGGCACTTGGCTGAGGAACATCGAGCCGAACTTGCCCGCGCCGATCAGCCCGACGCGCACGGGGTTGCCTGCGGCCGCGCGCGCCGCGAGCTCGTGATAGATATACATGGAGTCCTCCCGCTGGGCCGGGTGTTCCCCGGCTCTTTCGCGGGCAGGTTGCATGGGGCCTGTTAGCGCTGTCAACTGTCCAGCATACGGACAGGGGGCGGGGTCAGGCGGCCTGCGCCTCGGCGGCGAGGATCTCGGACATCAGCATCTGCGCCTCGGGTTTCTTCAGGCAGATGCGGGCGGTGTCGCCGTACAGCGTGTCATCCGCTTCCAGATGCGGGAAGGCGGCAAACAGCCCGGTGCGCTGGTCGGCGTCGAGGTTGCGCAGTGCCTGCGGGCCGACAAAGAAGCTTTCGGTGGCCACGCCCTCGGCGGTGATGACCTGATGGCGGTCGAACGCGAGGTGAATGTAGGTCACTTCGCGGCCTTCCTGCCGGGTGATGCCGGGGAAGCCTTCGAGATGGGTCGCGGCGACAAAGACCTCTTCGGCACCGAACAGCAGCTCGGTCTCGTAGCCTTCGATCAACATGCGGTGCTGCGGCGAGACCAGCAGCGGGCGCGGATCCTTCAGCGCCGGATCGGTGGGGAAGGTGCGGGGCGCGATGCGCACCGGGGCGGTCTTGCCCTTCGCAAGGCGACGCGACTGTCCGACCCAGCGCAGCGGCTGCGGGCCGTCGTCGCGGGTCAGGACCAGATCGCCGGGGAGAAGGTCGTCGATCACGCGGTAGCCGGTGGGGGTCAGGATGCGCGTGCCGGGGGTAAAGCAGATCACGCTGTCGATGTTCGAGAAGCTGACCAGCGTACCGTCGTACATCTGCACGGTGCCGGTGAGTTCGCCGCCGATGTCCGAGGTGATGACCATCGTGCCACGGTCGGCCAGACCCGCGAGGTCCAGCGTGTCGCCGCCGGTCTGGCCCAGCGTACCGCCTTCGATGGTGATGGTGCCGGGACCGGCCTCGGCCAGGTCCACCAGCGTGATGGTGTCGTCGCCGTCGCCCGCGTCGATGGTGTCGCCCAGTGCGGCATAGATGAGGTCATCGCCCGTGCCACCGAGGATGCTGTCCGCGCCCAGACCCCCAAGAATGGTATCATCGCCCGCGTCGCCGTTCAGGACGTCCGCGCCATCGCCGCCGTCGATCAGGTCCGCGCCATTGCCGCCAAAGACCGTATCGTTGCCCAGGCCCCCCAGCACGGTATCGTTGCCGCCACCGGCCAGCATCGAGTCGTTGCCCTCGCCACCGTCGAGGCTGTCCGCCCCGGTGCCCGCATCCAGCGTATCATTGCCGGTGCCGCCCAGCAGGGTGTCGTTGCCGATCCCGCCCGAGAGGTAGTCGTCATCAGCGCCGCCATCGACGAGGTCGTTGCCGTCGTCGCCGTACAGGCTGTCGTTGCCCGCAAGGCCGCGGATCGTGTCGTTGCCCGCGCCGCCGTAGATGACGTTGGTCCAGAACCCCTCGGCGTCGGTGCCCTGCGCGTCGTAGCCGGTCAGGCTGTCGTCGAAGGCCGAGCCGATGATGCCGTCGACGGTGCCGTCGGTGGTGTCGCCGGTCGCGTCCCCACCCGAGAAAGTGCCGTTGGACAGGTTGACCGTGACCGCCGAGGCAGACCCGGCGTAGGAGGCAAAATCGATGCCCGACCCGCCTTCGAGCCGGTCCGCGCCGGCGCCGCCCTCAAGTGTATCACCGCCGGTGCCGCCGTTCAGGGTGTCGTTGCCCAGCCCACCGAGGATCAGGTCCGCGCCCGCGTCGCCGAACAGCACGTCATTGCCCGCACCGCCGTCGATGGTGTCCAGCCCGTCGCCGCCATTGATCGAATCCGCGCCGTCGCCGCCCCGGATGGAATCGTCGCCTGTCGCGCCCTGGATCGTGTCGTTGCCGGTGCCACCGTCGATGGTGTCATTTCCCGCGCCACCCTCCAGCACGTCGACCCCGTCGCCACCCAGCAGCGAATCCGCGCCGTCGCCGCTCAGCAGCGTATCGTTGCCCGCGCCGCCATCCAGCGTGTCATTGCCGGTCTGGCCGAGCAGGCTGTCATTGCCTTCGCCGCCGAGAAGGCTGTCATTGTCCGCACCGCCGTCCAGCGTGTCGTTGCCCGCTTCGCCGTAGATGGTGTCATTGCCCGCGCCGCCGAGCAGGCTGTCGTTGCCGCTGGCGATCGGGATGGCTTCGAACTGGACGTCGGTCAGCCAGATGCCCTGGGTGTTGCCTTGCAGGTTGCCGTAATCGATGACGATGGACTTGACCGGGCCAGCGATCTCGATCAGCGCCGAGCCACCCGCGTCCTGCGTGCCCTCGGCGACTTGCCCTGCGGTGATCGTGTTGCCCGACAGGGTGTCGTTGGCGCTGACGGTGATCGTCACCGGCACCGCGTTTCCAAAGGCATCGAAGGCGGTGACCGTGATCAGGTCGGTGTGGTTGCCCGCGCCCCAGTCGATGTCGTTGATGCGGAACGAGACGTTTTCCACCTCGCCCGAAACGGATGAACCAGCCGAGGCCGAGAAGGTCATCGTGGTCCGCGAGGTCGCGCCGTCGCCTTGTCCGTAAAGGAACAGCGAGGAGGTGTTGGAATAGGTTTCGCCCGCCGCCTTGTATTGTTGCAGGCTGGTGTCGACCTGGAAGGTCGGGTTGTTGTTGCCCGTCGACACGAAGCCCATCGTCACGTCGATGTCACCGGTGTCTTGCACGGCACCATTGGCGATGTTGCTGCCCGAGGTGCCGAACTGGTTCCAGTTCAGGTCGGCGGCGATGTTGGTCGGCGTATAGCTGCCGTAGTCGCCGTAGATCAGGTCGTTGCCGTCCTCGCCCGCAACCGTGTCATTGCCGCGCCCAGCCATGACGGTGTCGTCGCCCGCGCCCGAAAGGATGCTGTCGGCGCCGTTCGCGCCGGTCTGTTCGACCGTATCGCCCGCCACATCCGAAAAGTCCGGGTCGATCAGGTCGCCGCCGGTCGTCCCCTGAACGACGCCGTCCGGGAAAGCAGGCGTTCCGTTCGCGACGTTGACCTGAAAGGTGCCGTTCGGATCGCCGTAGAGGAAGTTGTTGGTCTCGTAGTTCTGCAACTCGGTCGAATTGCCCGAACCGTCCAGCACGGTGTCGTTCGCGCCGCCATCGGTCATCCCGGCCTGTGCGTTGCCCGACCCGCCATTGGTCCAGGTGATGTTCTGGTAGATGTATTCGACCGAGAAATCGCCGCCGCCCTGATCGGTCAGCACCACCTGAAAGGAGTTGCTGCCATTGCCGGAATAGGCCGCCACATTCAGCCATGTGATCGTGACGGTGCCGTTGGCGGGATCGAGGTCCCAGTAGATCTGCCCGCCGCGGTTCAGGTTCACGTCAGCCCAGAAGGGCGCCAGAAGCGGCGTGGTGGTGCCGGTCAGGTTCGGCTGGTAGGCGGTCTGCGCCGCGCCAAAGCTGATGACGCCATTGGTATTGATGTAGATGGAGTTGTAGGTGGTGCCGTAGAAGTTCAGCCCGTCGCCGAAGACAGAGCTGACATCGACGGCAATGGCCCCGTCGTCATTGTTGCCGACGGTCTTGGCCGTCGTGGTAAAGACGTTCTCGCCATACCCGGCCGGACCTCCCAGCCCGCTGACCATTGTTGCCATTGTCCTGCTCCATTTCCCAGGGTTTTCCCTGTTGTTGAAGAAATGGATACAGAGCGGCTGGGGCGGTCATGCGGAACAATTTAGGCAAATTCGCGGAGCATTGTCCGAATTGGAAACGGTGGGAAGGCTCGGAGGTTTGCCCGAAAAGGGCACGATATGGCTTATTTTACTGGGTTTCGACGTTCTGCGCGCCTTAGCCCGCTCGGCAACAGTTCACAATTCTGCCGCAAACTGGCGCGGAAACGGAAACGCCCGGCCTTGGAGGTTCCAAGGCCGGGCGTTTCCGTATCGTCACCTGTGGGGCGTCAGACGTAGAAGTCCAGCACCTTCTTCAGCGGCAAGCTGCGATAGCGCTCGCCCGTCAGGTCGAACAGCGCGTTGGCAAGGGCAGGGGCCGCGGGGGGCGTGCCCACCTCTCCGACGCCGCCGAGGTGCTCCTGGATTTCCAGGATGCGCACCTGTGTCTTCGGCATCTGGCTGATGCGCAAGGGCTCGTAGTCGGGGAAGTTCAACTGCTGCGCCGCGCCTTGGGAGAATGTGATCTCCTCCCCGATGGCGGCGGAGAGGCCATAGACCATGCCGCCCACCAGCTGCGCCTCGATGTTGTCGGGGTTCAGCGCGACTCCGGGATCGGCGGCGATCCAGGCGTTGCTGATGCGGATCAGCGGCTTGTGCGTCGCGGGATCGCTGCCCTCGGCGGGGCGCTTCGCCACGTCGCGCACCTCGATCACCATGGCGACCGGCGTGCCAAAGCTGTAGCACATGGCGACACCGCGCCCGACGCCCTCGGCGGTTTCGCCGGTCCAGCCGGACATCTCCTTGACGGCGTTCAGCACTTCCCATGCGGGCAGGAATTCGTCGCGGGTCAGGTCCATGCGGAATTGCAGCGGGTCAGCCCCGGCGGCATGTGCCATTTCGTCCATGAAGCTTTCCATGAAGAAGCCGTTGAACGAATTCCCCACCGATCGCCAGAACCCCACGGGCGGCAGACCCGGCACGGCAAAGCCCTGCGCGCGGTAGTTCGCAATCGCGTAGGGCTGGTTGTGCGTGCCCTCGGTGATCGAGGCATCCGGCCCGCCGGGGGCAAAGCCCGCCGCGCGTTCGATGGCCGGACCCAAAAGCGGCGGCGAGGAGACGCGGGCATCCAGCATGACCGCGCCACCGTCTTTCACCGCGCCCGCAAAGCGTGCAATGGCGGCAGGACGGAAGAAGTCATGCGTCATGTCCTCTTCGCGCGAGTAGGTCAGCAGCACCGGGCTGCCGGGCATCTCCTTGGCGATGCGGGTGGCATAGCGGGTGAAATCCACCTCGCCACGACGACCAAAGCCGCCGCCAAGGTAAGTGACGTTGAATTCCACGTCCTCGACGTCCAGCCCGGCCTCGTCCGCAGCCACGCGCTGGGCAAAGACCGGCATCTGCGAGCCGGTCCAGATCCGCAGCTTGCCGCCGTCGAACCATGCGTTGGCCGATTGCGGCTCCATGGGGGCGTGCGACAGGAAGGGCACGCGGTACTCCGCCTCGATGCGCGTTGTGCCCTCGGGCAGTTTCGACACGTCACCATCGTCGCGCAGCATCGAATCCGGTTCCTGCGCGAACCCGGCCTCCAGCGCCTGCGTGATGGCGGCGTCATCGGCGAGGTAAGCAGCCTCTTCCCATGTCACGGGGATCTGGTTGACGGCATTCTGCGCCACCCATGTGTTGTTGGCGATCACCGCCAGACCGTCGCCAAGGTCCACGACCTTCTCGACACCGGGCATCCGGCTGACCTCGAAGGCGTCGTATTCCCTGATAGCTGCGCGGGTGGGTGACAGGCGCAGGGCGGCGAATTTCTGGCCGGGCAGGCGGGTGTCGATGGCAAAGGTCGCGGTGCCCGTGGTCTTGGCCGGCACATCGCGGCGTGTCATGCGGTGGCCGAGGATCTTCCATTCCTCGCGCGGGCGCAGCTCGGTGTGCGGCGGCTCCATTTCGGCGGCCTTGGCGGCGAGCTTGGTATAGGGGATCTTGGTCCCATCCGGCGCGATGACCTGCCCCTTGTCGGTGACCAGTTCCGAGGGATCGACCTTCAACCGATCCGCAGCGGCGGCCACCAGCATCTCGCGCGTGGCGGCACCGACGACGCGCATCCGCTCGTATCCGTCCTTCATGGCGGTGGACCCGCCTGTCACCTGCATGGAAAACACCTTGCCCAGGAGGCCCAGCACCTCGCCCATTGATCGCTGGAACGACGAGGCGTCATAACCCTCGACCGCAGCGCCCATCATGGCCGAGTTGTAATAGGCCTGCGCGGGCGGGCCGTGGATGATGCGCACTTGGTCGAGCGTGACATCCAGCTCCTCGGCGATCAGCGCGGCCCAGGTGGTTTCGGTGCCCTGGCCCATTTCGGCGTGGGGCGACACCAGCGTGATCCCTTCGGCGTCGATCAGGACAAAAGGGTTGAGCGCGGTCTCGCCGTCCTGCGGCTTCAACGGGTTCGGCGCGGGCTTTGTGATGTACCACGCGCCAAAGGCCGCGCCGCCGACGATGGCAGCCGTGCCGATGAGAAAGGTCCTGCGGGCGATTTTTCCGATGCTGGCCATGTTATGCGCCCTCCGCCACGGATTTGATCGCGGCGCGGATGCGCTTGTAGGTGCCACAGCGGCAGAGGTTCCCCGCCATGGCCGCGTCGATCTCTGCGTCCGAGGGCTTGGGCTGCTCCGCCAGAAGCGCCGCCGCCTGCATGATTTGCCCCGACTGGCAGTAGCCGCACTGCGGCACCTGATGCTCGATCCAGGCCTGTTGGAGCGCATGCAGTTTGTCCGGCGTGCCCAGTCCTTCGATGGTCAGCACCTCGCCGTCCACATCCTCCAGCCGCAACTGGCAGGACCGCATCGCCTCGCCGCCCACATGCACGGTGCAGGCCCCGCAGGAGGCCACGCCGCAGCCGTATTTCGTGCCGGTCAGGTTCAGCTGGTCGCGCAGGACCCACAGAAGGGGCACGTCGCCCGGCAGGTCCACCTCGTGCGAGGTGCCGTTGACGGTAAGGGTGAAGGCCATGGGGACTCCTTCGAATCGCGTGATCCGGCCAGCGGGGCCGGTTTGCCTGTTGAATGCCGCATCGCGGCGGGATTGTCAGCCATGCCTGCGGATTTGTGCAAATGATGAACCGACGGGCGGCGAGGTCAAGCAACACTGCGGGACAATTCCCGCGTCCCTTCGCCGCTTGTGTCCCGGGTATGGACTGTCTCGGGCGCATTTCCCTTCATCTTGATCCAAATACCGCGGGGTCCGGGGCAGGGCCCCGGCGACGCGCGGTCGCATGGCCGCGCGCCGGTCGCCTGCGCCCAGCGCAGGCGAAACCCGTCACAAGGCGGTGCGCAGGTGCCAGAGGTCGGGAAACAGCTCCACTTCCAGCATGCGCTTGAGGTAGGACGCACCGGACGTCCCCCCGGTGCCGCGCTTCAAACCGATGACCCGCTCGACCGTGGTCACGTGGTTGAACCGCCATCGGCGGAAATAATCCTCCAGGTCCACCAGCTTTTCCGCCAGTTCGTACAGGTCCCAATAGGCCGCCGGATCGGCATAGACCTGCGCCCAGGCCGCCTGCAGCGCCTCGTCGGGCTGGTGCGGCACGCGCAGGTCGCGGTCCAGTGCGCGCACCGGGACGTCCACCTTCTGCGCCAGCAGCCGCACCGCCATGTCGTAAAGCGAGGGCTTGGCCAGCTCCGCCTCCAGCCGTTCCGCGATGGCGGGCTGATGTGCGTGGGGGCGGATCATGGCGGGGTTGCGGTTGCCGAGGATGAACTCGATCTCGCGGTATTGGTGGCTCTGAAAGCCTGAACTGCGTCCCAGGCTGGCGCGGAAGGTCGTGTAATCCGAAGGCGTCATGGTGCGCAGGACATCCCATGCGGAATTGAGCTGCTCGAAGACGCGGGCCGTGCGCGTCAGGCGCTTGAAGGCGGGCCGGGTCTGGCCCTGCGCCAGATCCGCGCGAGCGGCGCGCAGCTCGTGCAGAGCCAGTTTCATCCACAGTTCCGAGGTCTGGTGCTGGATGATGAACAGCAACTCGTCCGGCGCGTCGGAAATCGGGTGCTGCGCGGTCAGCACCGCGTCGAGGTGCAGGTAGTCGCCATAGGACATGTCCTTGTCAAAGGTCATCTGTGCGCCGTCGGCGGCGGGATCGTAGGGTTGTGTCATGTTAAGTCTCTCGTATCGGGCGGGGGCCGATTTTGCCTGGGCAAAATCGGGATAGGGGGCGCTGCCCCCGTCTGCGCTGTGCGCAGACTCCCCCGAGGGTATTTGTGAAACCAAAGAAGCAGGGGGTCAGGTGACCGCCTTGCGCGCCTTGAACTGCGGGTCGTCCCAGCTGCGGGTGGCGAGGATATCCGCCAAGGTCGCGGCAGCCTGGTCGATTTCGTTCTCGGACAAGTAAAGCGGCGTGATGCCGAAGCGCAGGATGTCGGGCGCGCGGAAGTCTCCGATGACCCCGCGCGCGATCAGCGCCTGCATGATGGCGTAGCCCTCGGGATGGCGGAAGGACACCTGGCTGCCACGGTCCTTCGGGTCGCGCGGGGTGGCCAGCGCGAGGTCGGTCTGCGCCTCCACCGCGGCGATGAAGCGGTCGGCCAGTTCCAGCGAGCGGGCGCGGAGCGCGTCCATGTCGACGGTGTCCCAGATGTCCAGCGCGGCCTCCAACGCCGCCATCTGGATCACCGGGGGCGTGCCGACGCGCATGCGGTCGATGCCGTTCCCGGCGGTATAGCCGAGGTCGAAGGCAAAGGGCGCCTTGTGCCCCAGCCAGCCTGCCAGCGCCGGTTCTGCCGTGTCCGCGTGGCGCGGAGCCACGTAAATGAAGGCGGGCGCGCCGGGGCCTGCGTTGAGGTATTTGTAGGTGCAGCCCAAGGCGAAATCGGCCTGACAGTCGGCCAGATGCACCGGGAAGGCGCCTACCGAATGGGCAAGGTCCCAGATGGTCAGCGCGCCCTTGGCGTGGGCCAGTGCCGTGAGCGCACGCATATCGTGGCGGCGGCCCGTGCGGTAGTCGACCTCGGTGATGAGCGTGACGGCGATCTCTTCGGTGACGTGTTCAGCGACGGCCTCCGGCGCGACCGTGCGCAGCTCATACCCCTCGGGGAGCAGTTTCAGCAGCCCTTCGGCCATATACAGGTCGGTCGGAAAGTTGCCTGTGTCCGACAGGATCACGCGGCGCTCCGGGTTCAGCTTCAGCGCGGCGGCGAGCGCCTGGAAGACCTTGATGGACAGCGTGTCGCCGATGACGGTATGCCCCGGCTCGGCCCCGATCAGCCGCCCGATGCGGTCGCCCAGCTGGCGCGGTTTTGCCATCCAGTCGCAGGCGTTCCAGGCGGAAATCAGGTGCCCGCCCCATTCCTGCTGTACGCACTGCGCCACGCGGGCGGGCGTGGCCTTGGGCAGCGGCCCAAGGGAATTTCCGTCGAGATAGGTGATGCCCTGCGGCAGATCGAACAGGGCGCGGGTTTTCGAGAAGTCGGTCATGAGGGTGTCCTTTGCGCATGACGGGAAGGCCCGGCCCCACGCAAGGGACGGGCGGTCAGAGGGGCAAAGTCGCGCGCGTCGGCGGGTCTGGCCTGCGGCAGGTGTATTGCATCACATGTCTCCTCCGGCGATCTGGATCGCCTGGCCATTCATGCTGCCGGAATTTTCGCCGCAAAGGAAGAGGGCGGCTTCGGAAACTTCTTCGGGACGGATCAGGCGGCCATGCGGGTTGACGCCGACCATCAGGTCGCGGGCCGCGTCGGCGTCCATGCCGGTGCGTTTCATGATGCTGTCGATGTTCTGAGTGACGATATTGGTGTCGACGTAGGCCGGGCAGAGGGCATTGAACGTGTAGGGCTTGCCGGCATAATCGGCGGCCAGCCCCCGGATCAGCCCGATCAGCGCGTGTTTCGACGCCGTGTATGTCGGCGCGCCCTTCAGTCCCTTCAGCCCCGCGATCGACGACACCGCGATCACGCGGCCCCAGTCGGTCGTGGTCATGGACTTCAGCGATTCGCGGATCGTCAGGAAGGCGCCGTCGAGGTTGGTCGCCATCATGTTGCGCCAGAAGGCCATGTCGGTCTTCATCAGGGCGCGGCCCTCGGCGATGCCTGCATTTGGCACGCAGATCTGGATCGGGCCACGGGCCGCGACGGTGGCGGCGATGCCGTCGACCACCGAGGCTTCGTCCTGCACGTCCATCTGCAAAGGGTGGATGTGGTCCGTCGCAACTGATTGCAGCGTGTCGAGACGGCGGCCGGTGATGGTGACCTCGGCCCCGGACTCGGCCAGCGCGCGGGCGATGGCAAGGCCGATGCCCGTGCCGCCGCCCGTGACGATTGCGTGTTTGCCTTGAAGCATGATGAACCCTCCCGTTTCGTTGCGGACTTTAAAGAGGTCGCGGGGCAGGGCAAGGCCGTGATGGCTTGGCAGTGTCATTCATGTATGCGAATGTGTGCGGGAGTTAAGGGAGGAGATTTCACCATGAAGACCGTGATAACGGTGACATTGGCGTTGCTGGCGGGCATGGCCGCGGCGCATGAGGATATCGCGGACAAGTATCCGCAGTCCGAGCTGTACAACAAGCCGGTGGAATTCATCCCCGGCGTCTGGACGGCCATCGGCGCGACGGCCCCGCCGACCTACGAGAACTCCGGCCATAACAATAACCTGTCGTTCATCGTCACCGGCGATGGCGTGGTGGTGGTGAACGGCGGCGCTTCGGCGCGGCTGGCGCAGGCCCTGCATGACGAGATCAAGGCGGTGACCGATCAGCCGGTCAAGCTGGTGATCGACGAGAACGGGCAGGGGCACGCAGTGCTGGGCAATTCCTACTGGCGGGCGCAGGGCGTGGACGTGCTGGGGCATGTCGAGACCATCGAGGTGGTCGAGAAGGAGGGCGATTTCCTGCTCCAAGGCATGATGGGGTACAACAAGGACAAGGCCGAAGGGACAGAGGTCGCGGTGCCGAACCTGTCCTTTGACGACGAATACGACGCGTCGATGGGTGGGGTGGAGATCAAGGTGCTGCACCTTGGCCCCGCGCATTCGCCCGGCGACACGCAGGTCTGGCTGCCGCAGATGGGGCTGGTGATCGCGGGCGACATTGCCTTTCACGAGCGCATGCCGCCGATTTTTGCGGACACCTGCACCAGTTGCTGGATCGAGACCTTCGAGGGGCCATTCATGGACCTTGGCGCGACCTATGTGATCCCGGGGCATGGACACCCGACCAACATGGCCTCGGTCACCGAGGGGACGGTGGGCTACCTGCATGACCTGCGTGACAAGATACAGGCGCATCTGGACGAAGGCGGCGACCTGGCCGGGGCCTATTACGTGGACCAGTCGCGCTGGACGCATCTGGACACCTTCGAGGAACTGGCGACGAAGAACGCGGGCCAAGTCTTTTCGGAGATGGAGTGGGAGTGATTTTGTCCCGGCAAAATCACTCCGGCGGGCAATCGCGGTCCTGGCACAGGACCGCCGCCCGCACGGTGCCATTCCCGGCGCAACTCTTGATCGCGTCCCAGCGCGATCATTCCGGCGGGCAATCGCGGTCCTGGTAGAAGGCCGCTGCCCGCACGGTGCTGGTTCGGGTGTGGCATCATGGCAGCCTTGTGTTCGAACCCATGCGGATGGCACCTTGGGCGCGCGGATTCTTTTTGGGGTGAACGCGTTGTCCCGAAGGGGGGCGGGGGGCTCTGCCCCCGTCTCCCGTGCCGGGAGACTCCCCCGAGGGTATTTGTGAAACCAAAGAAGCAGGGGGCGGGCATGGTGGATGCGGACAGCAAGTGGGATCGGTTCCCGGATTGGCCACCGGTGTGGCTGGCGGGGTTCCTCGCGTTGGCCTGGGCGCAGGCGAAATGGTGGCCGATGGGCGGCTTCGGCGATGGTCTGGCAAATCTGCTGGGCGGGGTGCTGTTGGGGGGCGGATTGATCCTTGCCGCGCTGGCGATCTTCGAGATGCGCCGGCATCGCACGACCTTCATCCCGCATCGCTCGGCGGATCGGCTGGTGACTTCGGGCATCTTCAAGCGGTCGCGCAACCCGATCTACCTCGGCGACGCGATGATCCTTGCGGGGCTGATCCTCTATTGGGACGCCGTGCTGGCACTGCCGCTGGTGCCGGTCTTTGTCTGGGTGATCGAGAAGCGGTTCATCGAAGGCGAGGAGCGGCGGTTGCGCCACAAGTTCCCGCGCGATTTCATGCGCTACGAAAAGGAAACCCGCCGCTGGGTCTGAGCGGCGGGACTGAAGGTGCAAGTCCGATGACTGGCTGAGTGTCGCCCGATTGCTGGCTCGATTACTGGCCCGATTACTGGCCGAGCCGCGCGCGGGTGCGTTCGTGCACGTTGGCGGGGGTGCCCGCATAGGTAGGCAAACCGCGATTCAGCCAGCCTTCGCCATTGCGCCCACCCGCCATGCCTTCCTTCACGTCGGCGAGGCCGGGGAAGCCCTGTTTCGCCAGCGCCTCGGTGGCGTAGCCGGAGCGGTTGCCGGTGCGGCAGATCAGCGCCAGCGGCGTGTCCGGGTTGGCCTCGCGCAGTTTGACCAGCGAGGCGACGAAATCGTCCTGCGTCATGTCCAGCCCGATCGCGCCCTCGGCCACGCCGGTCTGCTGCCATTCCTCGGGCGTGCGGATGTCGACGAGGATGATCTCGCCCGCTTGCGCCTGCCTGTAGGCCTCGTCTGCGGCGATAGGTGTGACGGGTTGCGCCTCTTGCGCCGTGGCCTGATCCGGCAGCCAGAGGCCGTAGGCCAGAGCCGTGCCCGCAAGGAGGGCCCCTGCGCCAAGCAGCAGGACATTGCGGCGGGTGACGGTCTGTGCGGGCATGGAATGTCCTTTCCTGAGGATTTTCGCCTGCCTAACCCAGATGCATTCAATTGTCCGCATGTTAATGCACGCCGCAGGATCACATCCGGGTGACCCGCCCGCCCAGCCAAAACGGTATGCAGTTGTGCGCAAGTTTGTTGCCGGGGTGAGGCAAATTGCGCAACAAACGAATAGGTATCTTTAACTTCCGCCAAACCTGTGGTCTAGAAGCGCCATAAGGCGAGAGGCGATAGGTCAGCGGTATGGACCCATCGCCAAATCGTGGTATTGCCGGGGCGTCATAGGCGTCCTCTGGTTGAGGATTTCCTGAAGAGGGGGAAGAGACACGTGAAAATCGGGACACCAAGCGAGGTCGAGGCCGGCGAGAACCGGGTGGCGATGACGCCCGACTCGGCGCGCCAACTGCAAAAGCTGGGCTACGACTGCCTGATCCAGAGCGGTGCAGGCTCCAAGGCGGGCTTTGCCGACAAATTGTACGAAGAGGCGGGCGTGACCGTCGTGGCCACCGCCGACGCTCTGTGGGCCGAGTCCGACATCATCGCCAAGGTCCGCATTCCGACCATGGACGAGCTGGACCACCTGACCGCCGACAAGACGCTGATCACCTTCTTCAACCCGGGCGGCAACGCCGAGGGTCTTGAAAAGGCGAAGGAAAAAGGCGCCAACGTCATTGCCATGGAAATGGTGCCGCGGATTTCCCGCGCACAGAAGATGGACGCGCTGTCGTCGATGGCGAACATCGCGGGCTACCGTGCCGTGATCGAGGCGGGCAACAACTTCGGCCGCTTCTTCACCGGCCAGGTGACCGCGGCGGGCAAGGTGCCCCCGGCCAAGGTGCTGGTGGTTGGTGCCGGTGTGGCGGGTCTCGCCGCGATCGGCACGGCGACCAGCCTCGGCGCGATCACCTACGCCTTTGACGTGCGCCCCGAAGTGGCCGAGCAGGTCGAATCGATGGGGGCGGAATTCGTCTACCTCGATTTCGAAGAGGAACAGCAGGACGGTGCGGCCACCGGCGGTTATGCCTCCGTGTCCAGCCCTGAGTTCCGCGAAGCACAGCTGAAGAAGTTCCGCGAACTCGCGCCCGACATGGACATCGTCATCACCACGGCGCTGATCCCCAACCGCGAAGCGCCCAAGCTCTGGCTGGCCGACATGGTCGCCGCGATGAAGCCGGGCTCGGTCATCGTCGATCTCGCGGCGGAAAAGGGCGGCAACGCCGAAGGCACCGTGAAGGACGAGAAGGTCGTCACCGACAACGGCGTGACGATCATCGGCTACACCGACTTCCCCTCGCGCATGGCCGCGCAGGCGTCGACGCTGTACTCGACCAACATCCGTCACATGATGACCGACCTGACCCCGAACAAGGACGGTCAGATCAACCACAACATGGAAGACGACGTCATCCGTGGCGCGACCGTGACCCATCAGGGCGCGATCACCTTCCCGCCGCCGCCGCCGAAGGTTCAGGCCATCGCGGCCAAGCCGAAGGAAAAGACCAAGGAACTGACGCCCGAGGAAAAGCGCGCCGCCGAAGTGGCCGCCTTCAAGGCGCAGACAAAGTCTCAGGCGATCCTGCTGACCGTCGGCACCGCGCTGATCCTGCTGGTGGGCATGTTCGCACCCGAAAGCTTCATGAGCCACTTCATCGTGTTCGCGCTGGCGTGCTTCATCGGCTTCCAGGTGATCTGGAACGTCTCGCACTCGCTGCACACGCCGCTGATGGCGGTCACCAACGCCATTTCCGGCATCATCATCGTGGGCGCGCTGCTCCAGGTGGGGTCGGGCAGCTGGCTGGTCATGGCACTTTCGGCCATCTCCATCCTGATCGCCACGATCAACATCGTCGGCGGCTTCATGGTGACGCGCCGCATGTTGGCGATGTTCCAGAAATCGTAAGCGGGAGAAAAAGAACATGAGCATTGGTATCGTTTCCGCCGCTTACATTGCCGCGGCGGTCCTCTTCATCCTGTCCCTCGGGGGCCTCTCCGGGCAGGAAAGCGCAAAGCGCGCCGTGTGGTACGGCATCACCGGCATGGCGCTGGCGATCCTCGCCACCTATTTCGGCCCGGGCATGGGCGGCTATGTCATCGTCCTGCTGATGGTCGTCATCGGCGCGGGCATCGGTCAGTACGTGGCAGCCAAGGTCGAAATGACCGAGATGCCGCAGCTGGTCGCAGCGCTGCACTCCTTCGTGGGTCTGGCCGCCGTCTTCATCGGTTACAACGCGGAACTCGAGATGAACCGCGTGGCCGACCTGATGGCTGCGGGCAACACCGCTGGGCTCGAGGCGCTTGGCGGGTTTGCGGCCAAGGTCGCGCACAAGACCGCTGTCGAGATCAACATCCTGAAGGTCGAGGTCTTCCTCGGTGTCTTCATCGGTGCGATCACCTTCACCGGGTCGGTCATCGCCTTCGGCAAGCTGGCGGGCAAGGTCACCTCGGCGGCGAAAAAGCTTCCGGGCGGTCACATGCTGAACGCGGGCGCGGCGATCCTGTCCTTTGTCCTGCTGCTGGTCTACATGTCCACCGGCGGTGGCTGGACGCTGATCCTGATGTCGCTGCTGGCCTTCTTCATCGGGTATCACCTCATCATGGGCATCGGCGGCGCCGACATGCCGGTGGTGGTCTCGATGCTGAACTCCTACTCGGGCTGGGCGGCCTCGGCCATCGGCTTCAGCCTTGGCAACGACCTGTTGATCGTCACCGGCGCGCTGGTGGGTTCCTCGGGTGCGATCCTGTCCTACATCATGTGCAAGGCGATGAACCGCTCGTTCGTCTCCGTGATCCTCGGCGGCTTTGGTGGCGCGACCGGTCCGGCGATGGAAGTCGAGGGCGAGCAGATCGCCATCGACGCGGATGGCGTGGCCTCGGCTTTGGAAGATGCGGACAGCATCATCATCATCCCGGGCTACGGCATGGCCGTCGCACAGGCACAGCAGAACGTGGCCGAACTGACCCGCCGCCTGCGCGCAAAGGGCAAGGAAGTGCGTTTCGCGATCCACCCGGTCGCGGGCCGTCTGCCGGGCCACATGAACGTGCTGCTGGCCGAAGCGAAGGTCCCCTACGACATCGTCCTCGAAATGGACGAGATCAACGAGGACTTCCCGCAGACCGACGTGGCCATCGTCATCGGCTCGAACGACATCGTGAACCCCGCCGCGCAGGAAGACCCGAACAGCCCCATCGCCGGGATGCCGGTTCTGGAATGCTGGAAGGCCAAGCAGGTCTTCGTGTCCAAGCGCGGTCAGGGCACCGGCTACTCGGGCATCGAGAACCCGCTGTTCTACAAGGAAAACACCCGCATGTACTACGGCGACGCCAAGCAGTCGCTGGGTGAACTCCTCAACCGCATCCAGTAAGCGGACCCAAAAGATCGAAAGGCCCCGTGCAGCTCGCGGGGCCTTTTCCTTTGCGCCGATACTTTACGCCGTCGCCAGCGCTACAGGTTGCAGCACTCCCCGGCATCGGGCAGGGGGGCCACGCGGTCGATCCCCTCCAGATCGGCAAAGGCCCGTTCAGGCCGCCCGAGCCAGTCCAGCACCTCCGCTTCGGTCCGGAAGACCGCCGATGTGACGTTGCTTCCGGACATCTCCAGAAGCGTGGCGTGAATGCGGGTCAGTCCGTAACTGACATCGAGCGGCGCGAGGACGGCGATCTTCTTGCCGTCTGGTCCGGGGCGTGCGGTCTCGGCGGTCAGCCTGACGATCGCCTGCATCTTGGCAAAGTCCAGGTCCGACCTCTCTACCGGCGACAGGTCGACGATTTCCGGCAATGTCGAGTGCCCCGGTTCCAGCGCCGACAGGCGGCGGATTTCGAACAGGATGCGCTCCAGTGTCTGGTGGCCGAAATGACGTGTAAACAGGATCTCGCCGTTGCAAACGAGGCCGGCGTGAAATTCGAACATGGGTTTGGTTCCTGCACCGGGGAGTCCCCAAGCTACCATTATAACAACCAAATGTTGATTTGACAATCAAAACGCACGCTTAAACAGCTCTCTCGCGGCGCATGTCCTGTGTCCCGCATTTCGTCTCGGTTTCGCGTTGAGACAGCCGGCTCAGGGAACACAGCTCGCCTGAGGGTCTCGGTGCTCCCTTGCCCCGCCCAGATTTATCTGATTAAAATAGTCAGATAAAGGAGCGCCCCTATGTCCACCTCCAGTCCCCGGGTCCATTGGTCCCAGAAATTCCCGGAACTTCGCTGCACCGACCCTCGGCTGGAGCTCTTGCGCTACGTCCTGCGCGAACCGGAGTCCGAGACTCCGCTCGGCGCCCTGCACACCACGCTGGAACGCATCTTCGACCGCGCATTGGACCTGAACGATCCCGGCAGCGAAGAGCGGTCCTTCGATGAACGCTGGCTTCTTGCGATCTTCGACGCGCTCAGGACCGTGGACCTGCGCTGGTATCAGTTCCTGCTGCGCTCGCGGATGGGGGCAGGGGACGCGGCACGGGTGCATTTCGCCCTGACGCAGGCGCAGGTCTGGCTGGAAAACCGTCTCTAGAGGTCTGGGCGGCGCACGCGGCGCTGCTGGGCGCGTCCTCTGGCAAGTGGTTTTCACAAGGTGAAATTTGCATCTGCAAACTCACGGTTTGCATATTTTCTGCGCGTGCATTCGCGCAATATACTTGCGCGGCACCCTGCGTTCGGGCACAACCACAAAAATGGTTTCGACAAATAGGGGGAACCCATGAACCTGACTTTTGACCGTGACGTGCTTGCCGAAGCCTTCGGCGCGAACGAAGGGGCCGCGCTGCGCGTCAAGCAGGCGGCGCTGGTTGTCTTCGGCATCGCGCTTCTGGCCGTTGCCGCCAAGATCAAGGTGCCGATGTGGCCGGTGCCGATCACCATGGGCACCTTCGCCGTGCTCGGCATGGGCGCCGCCTACGGCGCACGCCTCGGGCTGGTGACGATCATGGGCTACATGATCCTGGGCGCACTGGGCTTTGACGTCTTCGCGGGCTCCTCGGCCGAGAAGTTCGGTCTGGAATACATGATGGGTGGCACCGGTGGCTACCTCGTGGGCTACGTGGCCGCTGTTGGCGCCCTGGGCATGCTGGCGCGCGCTGGCTGGGACCGCTCGCCGCTGAAGATGGCCGGTGCCATGCTGCTGGGCAACGTCATCATCTACGTCCCGGGTCTGATCTGGCTGGGCATGCTCTACGGCTGGGACAAGCCGATCCTCGAGTGGGGCCTGACCCCGTTCCTCGTGGGCGACGCGGTGAAGCTGGCGCTGGCCGCCATGATCCTGCCCGCCGCATGGAAGCTGATCGGCCGCGCACGCGGCTGACGTACGGGCGCGGTGGGTTGCAAACCCACCCTACGAACATACCGAAGGCCGGGCCTGTGCCCGGCCTTTTGCTGTGTCTCGTCAAGGTGTTGGACAACCGAGGCGTGTGGTGTCATCCTGAGGGTATGGTCGCAAGACAGCTATCCCGGGAGAGCCCGACATGGCCCGCCAACGTTTCTCCATCGCCACCTTCAACGTGAAGAACCTCGTCAATCCGGGGGTGAACTACTATCAAAAGAAGGACGGCAGCTGGAACCGCTATTCCGACGCCGCCTTTGCACGCAAGGTCACATGGCTGGCGGAGCAGCTGGCCGACATGGACGCCGACCACGTCTGCCTGCAGGAAGTGTTTCACGTCGAGGCGCTTCAGGCGGTGGCCGAACGCCACGCCGAGATCGTCGCCACGCGGGGGCTGCATCAGCCCGCCTACACCGAGATCCTGCATTTCCCCAATGACCGCAGCAAGATCGACGACCCCAGTCCGGGTCTTGGCTACCTGGGCCGCAGGCCCGTCCTGAGCAGCCGCAAGGTGCAGGATCTGACGGAGGACCCCGTGATCCTCGGCAGCGAGAGGGGTCTCAGCTACAGCCTGACGTCAACTTCCCGCCCCATCGCGATCATCGAGGTCGACCTCGGCGGGCTGACCGGCTCCATCGTCAACCTGCATCTGAAATCAAAACGCCCGCTGCTGGATCGCGACGACCCGGCGGATGACCCGGCCAACCTGATGTTCCTTGACCGGGCGAAGGGCGATGTCGGGTCGCTCGTCCTGCGTGCGGGCGAGGCGCTGGCGGCACGCCGCGAAATCCTTTCGCTGTTGCGTGGAAACGGGCGGCCGGTCTTTGTGCTGGGTGATTTCAACGATGGCGCCGAGGCGGTCACGACCGAGGTCATTCGCGGCGAAAGCCCGTGGCGCAACGAACCGGACGCGGCGATCAAGCAGGGCTTCTGGGACGTTGAGCTGTATTCGGCAGCGGCGATCCACCTGCGGCGGTCGGAGCGCGCGGACTTCACCACCCATGTGCATAACGGCCACCACAACACCATCGACCATATCTTGCTGAGTCAGGAGTTCTACTACCGCAACAGTCGCCGCATCGGCGATCTGGATTACATGCGGGCCTTCAACGACCATGTCGTCGATGGCGAGTTTGCCGGAGCGCCGCGCGAGCCCGATGCCTCGGACCACGGGCAGCTTGTGGCCTATTTCTCCTTCGTGCCGCCGGACGTTTAGGGGAAGGGGCGCTGCCCCTCGGCCTGCGGCCTCACCCCGAGGGTATTTGGATCAAGATGAAGCACAGGCCGCGTCCCTTCATCTTGACGAAAATACCGCGGGGGAGGCGCGCGCAGCGCGGCGGGGGCAGAGCCCCCAACGTCCGGCGTTGTCCGGGTTACGCCAGTTCCGTGTCGATCCGTGCGCCGGTTTCCAGCGTCCGATGCACGGGGCACCGGTCTGCGATCTCCAGCAGCCGCTGGCGTTGCGTATCGTCCAGTTCTCCGGTCAGCGTGATCCGCCGGGTGAAGCGGTCGATGCGATTGTCCATGCCGCTTGCGTCCTGTGCGTGCATCTTGTCGTGGGTCACGTCCACCGAGACGTTTTCGAGCGGCCACCCTTTGCGACGGGCGTACATGCGGATCGTCATGGAGGTGCAGGCCCCAAGGCCCGCCGCCACAAACCCGTAGGGCGACATGCCCCGGTTGGTGCCACCATAGGCCAGCGGTTCATCGGCAAGCGCATGGTGATGTGGTCCGCCCTGGATGTCCTGAAGGAACCCCTGCGGATCGCTTTCGGTCACGCGCGTCACGCCCTCGGGCGCGCCGGGCGGCGGGGCAGGGGGCGCAAGGTCGAGGTAGCGCCGCGCCCATGCGGCGATCACCCCGGCCGTGTATTCCGCATCCTCGGCCCGCGACACGAGGTGGTCGGCGTCGTCCAGCGTGACAAAGCTCTTGGGATGCTTTGCCGCCATGAAGATTTTCGAGGCATTGCCCACCGGAACCACCGTGTCGCCGGGCGCATGCAGCACCAGAAGCGCGCGTCCCAGCCCCGCCAGCGCCGCGCCAAGGTCGTGCCGCGCGAGGTCCTGCACGAAGTCTTTCCCGATGGTAAAAGGGCGACCGCCCAGGTCGACCTGCGCCTGGCCCTTGGCTTCGATATGCGGCAGCGCCTCGGAAAATGTCCCTGTCACATGCTCCGGGTCAAAGGGCGCGCCTATGGTCACGACCGCTTTGGCCTCCGGAATAAGCTCGGCCGCGCGCACCACCGCCGCGCCGCCCAGCGAATGCCCGATCAGCAATGTCGGGGCCATGCCGCGCCCCTCCAGGTAGCGCGCGGCCTCCACAAGGTCCTCCACGTTCGACTGGAAGGTGGTGTTGGCGAACTCTCCCTGGCTGTGCCCCAGCCCGGTGAAATCGAACCGCAGCACGGCGATCCCCATGGCCGCCAGCCGCTGCGCGATGCGCCGCGCCGCGTGGATGTCCTTGCCGCAGGTAAAGCAATGGGCGAAAAGCGCCGTGGCCAGGTGCGGACCGCGCGGCAGATCCAGCCGGGCGGCCAGAGCGTGCCCGCCGTGGCCGGGAAAGGTGATGCGTTCGCTGGGCATGGTCGTCCTCGTGTCCCCGTTTGGCATCAGAGTGGGACCGCCCGTCGCAGGGCGCAAGCCACGTGACAGGAGCGTAACGCGATGGTGAGGGCAGGGCAGAGCGTGTTGAAAAGTGTTGCAGTCCTCGCCGGGGCGGCGGTCGTCGGGTCCTACCTCGGCGCGCTGCACCCGGCGGGCGACAGCCTCGCGGTGTTTCGCGTGCCGCTCCTGATCCTCGCCGCCCTGGCGTTGATCTGGACCGACTGGTCGCGGGTGGTGCGCTGGCCGCTTTCGGCGCTGGCCCTCGCCGTGCTGGGCTGGCACATCTCTGCCCGCATGGACCCGGATGCCAAGGGTCATGATCTGGTCCTCTACCAGCAGAACCTGCTGTTCAACCGCGCCGACAACGCGGAATTCCTGAGCCTCGTCGCTCAGTCCAACCCGGATGTCATCACCCTGCAAGAGGTCTCCCCCCGGAACCTCCCCATCATGGAGGCGCTGAAAGCCAGCCACCCGACGCAGCACCGCTGCACCGTCGCGAACAGCTGGCTGGGTGAGGCCGTCCTCTCCCGTTACCCCATGGTGCCCGGAACCGCCTTCTGCTCGCAGCCCGACGGGCTGACGGGGATGCAGGTGATGACCCCGCAAGGCCCCCTCTGGGTGGTCTCCGTGCACCTCAACTGGCCCTGGCCAAAGGGGCAGGCTGCGCAGGTCGACGGGATTCTCCCCACGCTCGAAGCCCTCGACGGCCCCATCCTCATGGCGGGCGATTTCAACGCCGTCGCATGGTCGCACACTCTCAAACGCATGGCCCGCGCCAGCGGCACCACGCGGGTCGGCGCGCAGGTCCACAGCTTCGACCTCTCGCCCATCCCCTTCCACCTCGGGATCGACCACGTGCTGTCCACCAACCCCGCGCCGCAACGGGTGATCCAGATGCCCAAGGCCGGGTCCGACCACCACGGCCTGCTGGCCTATCTGGTGCAGCCATGACCGCGCAGCACCTCCCCGGCATCGGCCGCTTCACCCCGCGCGACGCCCGCGACGCGACCCAGTGGGCGCGGCTGGCAACCTTCCTGCGCCAACACGGCGCGCAGGCCTTCTCCCGCGATCCCCATATCGGCGGCCATGTCACCGGCAGCGCCTTTGTGCTGTCCCCGGACGGGCAGTCGACCCTTCTCACCCACCACCGAAAACTGAACCGCTGGCTGCAACTGGGCGGCCATTGCGACGGGGTGCAGGACGCCCGCGCCACCGCCCTCCGCGAGGCGCAGGAGGAAAGCGGCATCCCCGGCATCACGCTGCTCCGGGAAGCCGTCTTTGACATCGACATTCACGAAATCCCCGCCACCGCGCGCGAACCCGCACACCTGCACTACGACATCCGCTACCTCATGCAGGCCCAGACCACCGCTTTCACAGCCTCCGACGAAAGCCACGCGCTGGCGTGGGTTTCCCTCGACCAACTCGACGCCTACACACAGGCCCCCAGCGTCCTGCGCCTGCGCGACCGGCTGGACGGGCAGGGCGAATGACCGCAAGGCCTCAAACCGAAGCCGCCGCCCTCGCGCTGGCCCTCGACTGGGGCTATGCCGACCTGTCCGAGGCCACCACATGGGCCGACGCGCAGATCCTTGCTGCCGAGGTCCCCGACGCCCTGCTGATCGACGTCGCGCTGGCCCGCACGCCGGGCGAGGCGGCAAGCCTCCTGCGCGCCCTGTCCGAAGGCGCGAACCGCTGGCAGGCGCTGGCGGTCTTCCTGCGTCGCTTCGACACGCTCACGACCATGTCCCCGGCAGAGGCCTCGGCGCTGGCCCGCGACCTCTACATGCTGGCCGCCTACGAGGACCCGCCAGCCGCGTTCCGCCCCTTCGTTACCCATTGGGACGCCATCGACCTTGCGCGCGACGACGTCTGCGGCGACCTCGACACCTGCATCCGCGCCTTCCTCGACGACATCCACCACGTCGCGGCGGCCTACGCAGGCTGACCCCACCCCCCGAACGGCAAAAGGGCCGGGTGTGACCCCGGCCCTTCGCGCATCTCATGCAACCTGCGTTCAGACGAGGAACTCGAAGTTGTCCAACACCAGATGCTCCCCGGTGCTGGTCAGTTGCAACTCGTCGATCATCCCCCAGTCGGCCTCGAACAAGGTCGGTCCGCTGTTGGTGATCCCGATGGACCCGCTGTCCACCAGAACGCCGTCCAGGTAGCCCGACACCGTCGCCGTCCCCGAGGCATCCCAGGCGGCCGTCAGCTCGACCGAGAAGAACTCGAAATCGTCGCCGTTCGAGCGGGTGACCACGACCGGTTTCGACGCACCCGGCGTGTAGGCCACATGGCCCGTTCCCGCAGCGTTGTAGCCGCCCGAGTACCCGGTGCCCTGCAACGTCCACAGGGACTGTGATCCGGACTGCCAGATGAACCCTTCGTAGACCCCGCTGATCGCGGTTGTCTGGGCCGGCCTGTCCTCGAAATCCACCAGCAGGTTCGGCCCGCCATCGTCCACCCCGTTCACCACAACCGACACGACGGTCTGGGTGGCATAGCCACGCCCGTCGCTGACGCTGACCTGGAACTGGTCGGTGACGCTCGACCCGCCGTTCAGCCCCTGCACGGCGGCAGAGCCGTTGTTCAGCAGGTAGGTCCAGGCCCCGCTGTCGTCTATGCTGAACGTGCCATAGGCCGAAGCGCCGCTGCCCACCACGTCAAAGCTCAGCACATCGCCGTTGGCGTCCGAGGCATAGACGGTGCCGAAGGTGCTCAGCACCGTGTCCTCGGTCACCACGCCGGAACTGCTGGCCGCCACGGGGGCGACCTCCAGCCCGCCGATGCGGATCGGCACGGTGATGACATCGGTCAGCGGGCCGCCCGAGCCAGAGTTGCCCAGGTCGTCCACCGTGATGGTCAGCGTCTCGTTCCGGGCAACGCCCGCGCCGGGTTGGAACTGCAAGGTCGCCAGCGCGGCGTTCACGTCGGACAGGGTGCCGACGATCGTTGGCGTGGCCGCGCCCGGGTCGAGGGACGCGCCGCCTAGATTGCCAAAGCTGACCGTACTCGTGCCCTCCGTCTGGACCGAGACCTGCACCAGCGACCCGTCGATGTCGGACACCTGCAAGCCGCCGACCGTCACCGTGCCGCCCTCGGCGACGAAGAGCGCCTGCGACGCCTCCTCGGCCACGCCCAGCGTGCCGATGGTGGTCATGTGCCGCCCGCCGCCCGACATGTCGTCGAAGGCTGCCGTCGCCGCGTTGAAGCTCCAGTAGCCGTAGAGGCCCGCATCGCTCCGGTCGGCACCGTCGAGGTACAGCAGCGCCACCTCCGAGGGCGTCAGCACCCGGTTCCAGATCGCGACGTCATCCATCGCGCCCTTCAGGCTCTGGTTCGGGTCCAGCCCGCCGCCGACGCTGTCCTGATCCTGACCCAGCATCAGCGTGCCGCCGCTGCTCATGGGTAGCAGAGATGCCGTGGCCAGCGTCCCCTGCAACGCGCCGTCAAGGTAGACGGCCATCGTGCCCCCGCCCAGCGTCACGGTGACCTGATGCACCGCGCCATCCCGGACACCAGGCGCCGCGATCTGGCCGACAAAGCCATTGTTGGCATAGACGCCGATGGCATCGCCAAAGGTGCGCAACAGCAGCTCGTTCGCCGACCCCGGCACCGCGTAGGAGATGTAGTGCTCCAGCACGTTGTCCGCGTCGATGCGGATATTGGCCGACATGGTCACGGCGGTCGTCGGGAAGCCCGTCAACCCCGACACCTGCGCCCGGTCGCCCGTCGCCCCCGAGAACAGCGCCATGGTGTCGACCACCTGCGGCGCGTCGTTCACCGGCGCGACCTCCACCGTGACGGTGCCCGTGTCCGTCCCGCCAAAGCCGTCCGACACGGTGTATTCAAAACTGTCCATGCCGAAGAAATCCGCTTTCGGCGTGTAGATCACCCTGTCGTCGGTGGCATCCCCCGGCGTGCCGTTGTCGTCGATGACCACCGTGCCATGCGCCGCCGCGCCCACGCCGTCCAGCGCCGGCACGCCGCCGTCCACATCCGTCACCGCCGCCAGCACGTCCACCGTGACCGGGGCGTCCTCGTCCGTGGTGACCGCCAGCTCCGCAGCCTCCGGATCGTCGTTCACCGGCGTCACCGCGAACCACGCCGTCGCACTGACAGAGGCCTGATCGCCGTTCGATGCCTCGGTCGCCGTCGCGGTCACCACCAGCTCGATAAGGCCCGTCCAGTCGGTGGGGGGCGTCATCTCCAGCACCGACAGGTCCAGCGCTTCGGCCCCCGGGATCAGCCACCCGGTGCCATCCGCCGCCCCAAGGTTGAACACCGCCCCGGCAGGGAAACCCTCCAGACGCAGAGACAGGCTTTCAGAGCCATCCATGTCCACCAGCGCCGCCGACAGGCCCAGCGGAATGGGTGTGTCCTCCGGCGTGCTGCTGTCGGGAACAATGCTGCGCGTCGTATAGATCTCGCCCGCGCCATTGTTGGTGTCCCACACGTTGACGATGGTCCCATCGGCCAGCACGGCCATATGGTTGCCGCCGCCATAGCTGCCGGAGGCCTGATCGCCCACCGTCAGGTTGTTCACCCGCGTCTCCAGCCCGTAGGCCGCGCCGCTGGCGTCATACAGCTGCTGGAACACGCCGAACCCGTCGCCATCCCCGGTCTGCGAGAACCAGCTGATGACGAAGCCGCCATCGGGCAGGCCCTGCACCGTCGGCGTGATCTGCGCACCTGCAGCGGTGGTGTTCACCAGGAACTCGCCACCCACCGCGACGCCGTTCGCGTCATAGCGCTGCGCCATGATCGCGGTCGACGACCCGTCCTGCGCGTCCGAGAACCACGACACCACGAAACCGCCATCGGACAGGCTGCCCACATCGGGATAGGCCTGGGTAAACGCCGTGGTGCTGTTCACCGCGAATTCGCCGTCCACGGGCTGGGCATTGGCATCAAAGCGCTGGCCAAAGACGCCCAGCGACTGGCCCGGCTCGTCCTCACCGTTCCAGACCACGACGAAGCCGCCGTTCGCCAGCGGCTCGATCGCGGCAAAGCTCTGGCCGCTGGCCGTCACCGTCGGCACGATCTGGGTCGCGACCTCGAAGGCATTGTTCGCCGGGTTCAGGATGCGCAAGTAGACGCCCGACCCGGTGCCACCATCCGGCGCGTCCGAGCCATAGGTGAACGCCGTGGCAATGCGCCCGTCCGCCAGCGTCACGGCATCCGCCAGTTCGGCATTGCCATAGACACCGCCGGTGGACAGTGACACCCAGCTCTGTTGCACGTTGTTCGCGTCGAACCGGATGTAGCGCACATCGGTCGCGCCATTCACCAGCCCGGTCTGCACCACGGTAAACCCGCCGTCCGGACCATCCACCACCACGGGGAAGACGTTGGCCGTGCCCTCGTTCTGGTTGGTGACCAGCAGCGGCGGCGTCAGCGCAGTGCCATCGGCGTCGTAGCGCCGGACCATGGCCTTTGGGAAGCCGTCAAAGCCTTCGGTCTGCCAGGCCACGACATAGCCGCCATCGGACAGCGCCGTTACAGTGCCGTAACGCTCGGACAGCGGCGACAGGCTGACCTGCGTGTCGATGCCCGTCCCGGCAAAGGCATAGGTCGGCGTGCTGGGCGGGGCCAGGGCCAGCGTCGGCGCATCGGCCACCGCCTCGATCTGGATCGTCTCGGTGCCTATGTCATAGGCACCAGCCGCATCCGTCACGCGGAAGGTAAATCTGTCCGTGCCCGAGAAATGCGCATCCGGCGTGTAGTCATAGCTCCCGTCTGCGTTCAGCGTCAGCGTGCCATGCGACGGCCCGGTCTCGACGGTATGAGTCAGCGTGTCGCCCGGAAGGTCGGGGTCCGTGCTTTCGACCATGGCGGACAGCACAACGTCCTCGACCGCCGCCCGCGCGTTGTCCACTGCCACCGGGGCACGGTTGTCCTCGGACCCGGTGATGCGGATGGTGATGGTCGCCGTGGCGGTCTGCCCATGAGCGTCCGTGACCAGGTAGGTGAAGCTGTCATAGACGACCTGGCCCTGCGCCAGCGCCTCGGTATCCGGGTTGGCATCGTCCAGCGTGTAGACCCAGGTCCCGTCCCACCCCAGCACCAACGCGCCGTAGACGCCCTCCACCGGGGCACCGACGTTGCCCAAGGCACCATTGACCTCGATTACCGTCAGCACGTCGCCCGTATCCGGGTCGCTGTCGTTGTCCAGCGCATTGCCCGTGGCGCTCGGGTTGCCAAGGATGGTCGAGCCGTTCTCCACCACCTCGGGACCGGTGTTGATGTCCCCCAGTGCCGTGGGTGCATCGTTCGACCCGATGATGCCCAGCACCAGTTGCGCGGTGTCGCTGGCCCCCTGGTCGTCCACGACGGTGTAGCTGAACACCTCGGTCCCCCCGCTGCCATAGGCCAGTGCGTTGGTGTCCAGGTCGTAATTGTCCAGCTGGTAGGACCATATCCCGTCCATGCCCATGAAAAGCGTGCCATAGACACCCTGCGCTACCCATCCCGATCCGCCGGATTGCCCTTCCAGCCCGCTGACCGCCAGCGTACCGTTCGCATCCGCATCGCTGGCCGCGGTCAGCACGTTGCCCATGGCTACATCGTGACCCAGCTCCGTCGCGCCGCGCTCCTGCAGCAGCCGACCCTCGTTCACCGTGTCCAGCGCCACAGGACCGTCATTCGTCCCGGTGATGGTGAATTCGATCACGTCCGAGGCGCTCGCCCCGCTGCCATCGGTCGCCGTCACCGCCACGTCAAAGCTGATCGTCTCGCCCGCGCCGAGGAAGTCGAGATCCAGCACCGCGTCAAAAGCCCACCACGTCATGCCCGTGCCGGTGACCGAGGTGTCCGCGATCGAGAAGCCCGCCATCAGCGCCGCCGCCTGCGCCGCGCTCAGCGTGCCGCCCGACCAGACCGGGGCCGCGACCACATGGGTCAGCGTCAGCGCGTCGTTGATATCAAGGTCTTCGAAATTGAGAACACCCTGATCCACCAGCTGCTGCGCCGAGGCATCCGCCGCCTCCACCCAGCCCGAGGCCGCAGTGGCTGACAGGGTCGGCGCGTCATTCGTCCCGGTGATGGAGAATGCCACCACGTCCGACGCGCTTTCCCCGGCGCTGTCCGTCACCGTCACGGTGTAGGACCATGTGACCGTCTCGCCCTCGGACAGGAAGTCCAGCGGCAGGTCCGCCGCATAGGTCCATGCCACGCTGCCCGGGGCCGCAGCCCCCGTGACCCCGGTGCTGAACCCGGCTTCGAACATCGCGGCAAAGACCGGGGGCAGGGCGCCGCCGCTCCACGTCACGTCGCCGTTCGAGACATAGGTCACATCCAGCACGTCGCCCGCGTCGATGTCGTCAAAGCTGACGACCCCCGCATCCGCCAGCGACTGGGGCATGGCGTCCAGATCCTCGACCCAACCGGCCGAGCCCGTCGCGGCGATCGTCGGCCCGTCGTTCAGCCCGAGGATGGTGATCGTCACCACCTCGGTATCAGTCCCTCCCTGACCGTCATCGACCGTGTAGGCAAAGCTATCCGTCGCCGTCTGCCCCACGCCCAGCCATTCAAAGGCCCCGTTCGCCGCATAGGTAAAGGTCCCGTCGCCATGATCCGTCACAGCCCCTTGCGTGCCGGTGGTATCGACCGAGACAACATGGCTGTCCGGCGCATCCACATCCGTGAAGACCGCACCCAAGGTGACCATATCCGCGCCGGGATCGCCCGCCAGCGGCCCCTCGTAGACCGTCGCGGCCAGCGGCTGCGCATCGGGCGCATCGTTCGCGCCGGTGATCTCCACCACCACGACCTGCGTCGCCGTCGCGCCTGTGCCGTCCGTCACCGTCGCCACGAAACTCTCGCTCCGCAACTCTCCCGCGCCAAGGTTGTCCGCCGCCACATTGTCCAGCGTGTAGGTCCACGATCCGCCCGCCGTGATGGCAAAGCTGCCATAGGCACCCACGGCATTCCCCGACCACGTCAGCGCATCGCCCGCGTCCACGTCGATCGCCACCAGGGTCCCCGAGGCCACCGGCACGCCTGCATCCACCACCACGCCATCGGCATCGCTCGACGCTTCCACGACCGCGCCGACAGCGGGCTGGCCACTAACGATTTCGGGCGCGTCATTTGCCCCGGTGATCTCGATCACCACCTGCTCGGTGGCGCTGGCACCATGCGGATCGGTCACCGTCACGTCATAGACCTGCCGGATCACCTGACCCTCCGCCAGCCCGTCCAGCACCGCGTCATCGACGGTAAAGACCCAATCCACAGTGCCGCTCGTCCCTACGGGCGAGGGCATCGCCACCGCACCCCCCGGCACCTCCAGCACGCCGAGGTATCCGGCATCCTGTGGCACCACGCTCACCACATGCGTGTCCGAAGCATCCAGATCGCCATACAGCAACTGCCCCGCCGCCGTATGCGCCACCGCGTTCTCGCCCGCCGCGCCATCCGCCAGCTCGGCCACGGAACCAGAGGTATCCCCGGCAAAGATCACCGGCGCATCGTTCGTCCCGGCGATCACGATCCGAAAGGTCTGGTCGAAGGAGGTGTTGTTCGCCGCCCCGCTGCTGTCCACCACCCGCAAAAGCGTGGCCAGCGTCAGCGACTCGCCATGCGCCAGCTGGTCCAGCAGCAACGTGGCAGGCAGGTCCAGCGACCACGACCCGTCCGCGCCAAAGCTCAGCCCGTCGATGATCACCGCCTCGGTTGCCGCGTCAAAGGGCGAGGGGCCCATGCCACCTTCGCCATCGCGGAAGGTCAGTTGTGGCATGTCGACCGGGGTCACATGCGTGTCGTTCAGGTCCAGATCGTCCCATGTCACCTGACCCGAGGCGAACAGCGGCGCAGGATCCACCGCTTCGTTCAGGATCACCTCGACCGGGGCCGAGGTGATGGCCGGACGGTCATTCGTGCCGGTGAGGGTGAACTGCACCACATCCGTCGCCACCGCCCCGGCACTGTCCGTCGCCGTGATCGTGTAGGACCAAGTGACCGTCTCGCCCTCGGACAGGAAATCCAGAACGGCGGTCGCGTCATAGGTCCAGGGGACGCTGCCCGGTGCCATCGGCCCCGTGGCCCCCAGCGAGAATCCCGCCACCAGCGTATCCGCCAGCAACGCCTTCAGCGTCCCGCCGCTCCAGACCATGTCGTCGTTCGAGGCAACCGACAGCGCGATCAGGTCGCCGCTGTCGATATCGTCAAAGCTCACCACCCCGGTGTCGGACAGCGTCTGGTTCTGCGCGTCCAGCGCCTCGACAAAACCGGTCGCGGGCGTGGCCGAGACCGTCGGCGCATCGTTCGTCCCGCTGACCGTGACCGTCACATGGGCCACCGCCGTCGCGCCCTGCGCGTCCGTCGCCGTCACCTCGACCACCACGTCCCGCGTCTGGCCAACCCCGAGGTCCTGGAAATCCGCCAGCGGGTCAAAGACCAGATCGGTCCCCACAACGCTGGCCGACCCTTCGGAGGGCGCGCCGGTCACCGTGTAGACCAGCGTCGTGCCATCATGCTCGCTGTCGATGTCATCCCCCAGCGCCGTCAGGTCCAGCAGCACCGCCGGGCCATCCTCCTCGGCCAGCATCGCGCCATCCATCAGCGTCGGCGCGTCGTTCTCGCCGGTGACGGTCACCACGACCTCGCGCGTGACCAGACCGCCTTCGCCATCGTCCAGAACGATGGTCACGGTCACCTCCGCCGTCTCCCCGACCGAGAGCCACTCGAATTCACCGTTGGTGTCGAACACCAGCGTGTACCGGTCCGCCGGGATGCAGCCATCGTCGCTGCCCGTCACCTCAGTATAGCTGACCAGCCCCGCCGAGGCTGTGATGCTGTCCACGACCACCGCGTCGCCGTCGAAGTCGTAGACCTCCATGTCAAAGGCCACCGTGCCGCTCTCGGTCACGGTCTGGTCCGCGACACTGACAACGGGAATGTTGTTCGTGCCGTCGAGCAGCAGCACGTAATCGCCAAATACGATCTGCTCGATCCCGTCGAGACTGTCCGTCCCTTCGGCCCCGGTCAGATCAGTGACGGTCAGCCGGTCGCCCCAGCCGCAATGGAAATACCCGCCGTTGTGGCCATAGCCATGCCCGCGCCCATGCTCTTCGTGGCCGCGCCCGTGGCCCTCGTGGCCCGGATCCTCATGGCCACGCTTCTTGTCCTTCTTGCTTCCGGCATGGCCGTGGTGATGGCCCCGGTCGTCGTCCCGCCCGCAGCTGTCGGCACAGCTGCCGGTAAAGCAGATCTCGAAATCCAGGATCGATCCCGCGTAGATCACCGTGTCGAAACCGGACCCGCCCGAGATCGTGTCATCCCCCGCGCCCCCCTGCGCTGTGTCGTCGCCACAGCCAAGGTCGATCTCATCGTCACCCGCGCCCCCCGTCACAAGGTCGTTGCCGCTGTCCGCGTCGATCCGGTCGTCGCCTGCGCCGCCGTCCACGACGTCATCGCCCGAACCCGCCTCGATCCCATCGTCGCCCGCGCCCCCCAACAGGGTATCGTTGCCCTGGCCGCCGTCGATGCAGTCGTCGCCGTCACCGCCATCGACACTATCATCGCCCTTGTCCGCGTCGATCCGGTCATCGCCCGCACCGCCCAGCACGGTGTCATCGCCCTTGCCAGCCTCCACCCGGTCGTCACCGTCCCCGGCATCCACACTGTCGTCGCCCTTGCCGGTTCGGATGCGGTCGTCAAAGGCAGAGCTCGTGACCGTGTCATCGCCGGACTGCGTGTTGATCCGCTGCCCGCGCGTGGCGTCCGAGACATCGATCTCGACGTCCTTGTTGCCGGATTTGTCGCCGGATTTTCCGTCGGAATCGCAGCCAGAATCGGACTGCCCGCCAAGGCGGCCAAAGCGCGAGAAATTCATGGTGTCCCCCCAAGAACCTAAAATGGTCACTTCTATACATTCGAAAGGGTACATACCTCATCCGTTCAGGTGAACCGCAAATTTCGATGGCGCCTTTCGGACTGCGGAGCGTCCTGATTTTTCGAAGAAAAATCGCACCACCCGGAACGAGGCCGCACCGCTTCCGATGCAACAGCCACGCCAGCCATATCAGACGAATCGCCATGCGCCCTTCCGGGTGAAGCGGTTGCTTTCACCAGCGAATCCTGTCTAGTCTCGCTTGCGGGATAGATTCCCGGGGGGATAAACGATGAAGAGCGAACTGACGGTTCGCCTGGCCGCGCGGCTGTCTGCCCTGCGCGCGGCCCGCGGTTGGACATTGGACCAGCTGGCCTCGGCCAGCGGGGTGTCGCGCGCGGCCCTGTCGCGCCTCGAAAACGCCGAGGTCAGCCCCTCGGCCGATGTCCTCTACCGTCTCGCTGCCGCTCACGAGATGACCCTCTCACGCTTGATGTCGATGATGGAAGACGGCTTTGCCGCACAGGTGAAACGCGACGACCAGCCGCTCTGGCGCGACGGCGAAACCGGTCTTTCCCGCCGGATCGTATCACCTGCCGCCCCGGCGCTGGCGGGCGAGGTCGTGGAATGCAAGATCACGCCGGGCACGCATTGGGTGCAGGAGGCCCCGGACGTCCCGGGCCAGGAACACCACCTCGTCATGTTGACAGGCTACATGCATGCAGTGGTAGACGGCGAGGCACATTACCTGGCCCCCGGCGACACCTTGCGCTACCGCGAACACGGCGAGACGCGCTTCGTGACGGCGAAGGGGCAGGGCGCCAAGTTCATGCTTTGCCGCATCAGTGGCTGAGTGGTCCCACTGGGTTCCGCCTTCGCTTCGCTCAGACGGCCGGCGCTCGGCTGACGCCTCGCGCCGTCGGAGGCTCTGCCTCCGAACCTCCGCGGTATTTTCTTCAAGATGAAGGAACGAGCGCCTTTCTTTCCTTCATCTTGACCCAAATACCCTCGGAGGGGTCCGGGGAGGCAGAGCCTCCCCGGCGGGGGGGGGGGGGGGG
>NZ_JBNAGB010000025.1:81229-81589 GCF_049800975.1 Sagittula sp. S175 | reverse complement strand
GGAGGCTCTGCCTCCTGACCTCCGAGGTATTTTCATCAAGATGAAGGGAAAGGGACCATTAACCTTGATAGGGTATTGATGTGTTGCGGTACAGGGAGAGGTCCCGATGACCGCTCAAGGTGAAGGCGCCGCGTCTCCCCCTCCCAGAGGCCCGAGGCGCGGCGTCCGACGTCAAATCGTCGTTATCGCCGGAACGTCTTCTGCCTTCATCTTGATGAAAATACCCTCGGGGGAGACGCTCCTTGCAGGAGCGTCCGGGGGCAGCGCCCCCGAACGCCCTAAGGGCGTTGCCGCGCGGCCCGCAGGGCCGCGTCGGGGGGGGCCCGGGCCCCCCGGGCCAAAAAACCCACCCCCCCAAAA
>NZ_JBNAGB010000025.1:0-81219 GCF_049800975.1 Sagittula sp. S175 | reverse complement strand
GGGGGGGCGCCGGGCGCGGGGGGGCGGGGGGGCGCCCCCCCCCCCCCCACGCCCTAAGGGCGTTGCCGCGCGGCCCGCAGGGCCGCGTCGGTCGCCTCGCGTCAGCGAGGCGAAACCACGGCACGCCGTTCTGACTTTGCGGATCAGCCCAGGAAGATCCCGACGATGACCATCAACAATCCGATGGTGGACAGGAACAGTGCGCCCATGTTCAGCGGCACCACCTTGCGCATCACCACGCGCAGCTCCTCGTCCGTCAGGCCCGCCTTGCGCGCGCCCCAGACCTTGGCGATGCACCAGATCAGCCCCACCAGTCCCGCCAGCGACACCGCCGCGCCGCTCCAGATCAGCCAGCCCATGCCCGCACTCCCCGTTGATAAACGCCCTTGCGCCTAAAGCAGGCCAACCCCTCGCGCAACCCCTTGATGCGCTCCGCCCGCGCCTGTATCGGGAGGGCACATTCCATGGAGGCACCAAGATGCAGGATACCCCCAGTGACAGCTACGGCATTGCCGCAGGCGAACTGACGCAGTTCATCGAGCGCATCGAACGGCTGGAAGAAGAGAAAAAAGAAGTCACCGAGCAGATCAAGGAAGTGATGGCCGAAGCCAAGGGGCGCGGCTATGATACCAAGGTCATGCGCAAGGTGATCTCGCTGCGCAAGCGTGACGCGGATGACATCGCCGAAGAAGAGGCGGTTCTCGAAATGTACAAGGCGGCGCTGGGTATGGCCTGAGCCGCACCGCAGACTGCATGCCAAGGGCACCCAATGGGTGCCTTTTTTTTATGCATATCATGGGTTTGTCGCGAAAAATCCTGCCGGAATGTTGATCAACCACGGCCAGCGCACTAGCGTCATCTAACTGACGGGGGAAAAGCACCCACGAAATATGGGGCAGTTGCGGGGATTTTATGGGCGACAGGCCGATCTTCGATGAAATGCAGGGTCTGGGCGACGGAATTCGCCAGCCTTACGAGAAATTCAATGGCTGGTTCGAGGGCGAGGACCCGAAACACCTGCGCAACAAGCAGCGCGAAGCCGAGGAATTGTTCCGCCTCACCGGCATCACCTTCAACGTCTACGGACGCGCCGAGGCCGAGGAGCGACTGATCCCCTTCGACATCATCCCGCGCATCATCGCGGGCCGCGAATGGCAGCGCCTGTCCCGGGGCATCGAACAGCGCGTGCGCGCCATCAACGCCTTCCTGCACGACATCTACCACGGGCAGGAGATCATCAAGGCAGGCCGCATCCCCGAGGAAATGATCTCGCGCAATGCCGCCTTCGAGCCGCGCATGATCGGCGTCACGCCTCCCGGGCGGGTCTACACACACATCGTCGGCATCGACCTCGTGCGCACAGGTCCGGATGAATTCTACGTGCTCGAGGACAATGGCCGCACGCCCTCCGGCGTCAGCTACATGCTCGAAAACCGCGAGACCATGCTGCAGATGTTCCCGGAACTCTTCAGCACCAACCGCGTGCAGCCGGTGCAGACCTATCCCACCGACCTGCTCAACAGCCTGTCGGCCTGCGCGCCCGACTGTGCCGAGGGCAAGCCCACGGTCGCCGTCATGACCCCGGGCATCTACAATTCCGCCTATTATGAGCACTCTTTCCTTGCCGATCAGATGGGCGTCGAGCTGGTCGAGGGCCATGACATGCGCGTCATGGACGGGCGCCTGTGCATGCGCACGACCCAGGGCTACAAGCCCATCGACGTGGTCTACCGCCGCATCGACGACGACTTCCTCGATCCGCTGAACTTCAACCCCGAAAGCGCGCTGGGCGTGCCGGGGATCATGGATGTCTACCGCGCGGGCAAGCTGACCATCGCCAACGCGCCCGGCACCGGCATCTGCGACGACAAGGCGATCTACAGCTACATGCCCGAGATCGTCGAATTCTACACCGGCGAACGGCCCTTGCTGGAAAACGTGCCGACATGGCGCTGCGCCGAACCGGACGCGCTGGCCTATGTGCTGGATCACCTCGAAGAACTGGTGGTCAAGGAGGTGCACGGCTCCGGCGGCTACGGCATGCTGATCGGCCCGACCTCGTCGAAGAAGGAACTGGCGACCTTCCGCAAGAAGCTCGAGGCCAAGCCGTCGAACTACATCGCCCAGCCGACGCTGGCGCTGTCCACCGTGCCGATCTTCACCAAGGCGGGGCTCAGCCCGCGCCACGTCGACCTGCGGCCCTACGTGCTGGTCAGCCCGCAGGGCATCAACATCACGCCCGGCGGCCTGACCCGCGTGGCGCTGAAGAAAGGCTCCCTCGTGGTGAACTCCTCGCAGGGCGGCGGAACCAAGGACACCTGGGTACTGGAAGACTGATGCTCGGAAAAACCGCCAATGGCCTGTTCTGGATGTACCGCCAACTGGAGCGGGCAGAGAACATCGCGCGCCTGATCGAGACCGGTCAGCGCATCGCGCTCACGCGTCTGGGCTCCACCGAGGACGAGTGGCGCTCGGTCCTGCAGACCTCCGGCTGTCTCGCCGGTTACGAGGCGCAATACGGCGAAGAGGTCACCCGTGACCACGCCGTCGACTGGCTGCTGCGCTCCAAGGACAACCCCGGATCGGTGCTGTCCTGCATCGCGCAGGCCCGCCAGAACGCCCGCATGGTGCGCACCGCCCTGACCACCGAGGTCTGGGAGGCGACCAATACCGCCTACATGACCGCCAAGGACGGCCTGTCCCGCAAGGTCGCCGACCGCGACCTGCCGGGCGTGCTGCGGATGCTGCGTCAGCGCACCGGCATGGTCCGGGGCACCACGCATGGCACGATGCTGCGCAACGAGATCTACGATTTCGCCCGCATCGGCACCTTCCTCGAACGCGCCGACAACACCGCGCGCATCATCGACGTGAAATACTACGTCCTCCTGCCCACCGTCGCGGCGGTCGGCTCGTCGATCGACAACGTGCAATGGGAGATCCTCCTGCGTTCCGTCTCCGGTCGCGGCGGCTTCCGCATGGCCTACGGCGCGCAGATGGACCCGCAAAGCATCGCGCAATTCCTCATCCTCGACCGCCGGATGCCGCGCAGCCTTGCGTTCTGTACCGCCAAGATCATCGACAACCTTGGCTACCTTTCCGCCGATTACAGCAGCCACTGCCAGTGCTGCCTCATGGCCGAGGACATGCAGCAGAAATACATGCGCATGACCATCGACCAGGTGTTTGATTACGGACTTCACGAGTACATCCAGAAGGTATTGGGCGAAATCGCCGCGATCGGGCGGCAGATCGAAATCGACTACCGGTTCTACGAGTGATCCCATGCGGCTGAAAATCTCCCACACCACCCGCTACACCTTCGATGAACCGGTCACTTCGGGCCTTCAGCAGCTGCGCCTGAAACCGCGCTCGCGCCGCAACCAGGAGGTCGTGACCTGGACCATGACACTCGACGGCGCGACCCACGAGGTCAGCTACGAGGACCAGCACGGCAACACCGTCGACCTCATCAGCTTTGACCGCGACTGCACCGAGATGTCCGTGCATTGCGAAGGCGAGGTCGAACTGACCGAAAGCCATGGCGTCATCGGTCGCCACACCGGCTGCGTGCCGCTCTGGCTCTACAAGCGCGTCACCGACCGCACCAAGGCCGGGCCGGGCGTCAAGGCGCTGCTCAAAAAGGTCGAGGGTGGTACGATCCTTGGCCGCTGCCACGCGCTCATGCCGCTGATCGAAAAGGCCGTGGCCTACGAGACCGGCAGTTCTGAGAGCGACTGGACCGCCGAAGAGGCGATCTCGCATGGCAAGGGCGTCTGCCAGGACCATGCCCATGTCATGATCGCCTGCGCCCGCGAGGCCGGCTGGCCCGCGCGCTACGTCTCGGGCTACCTGCTGATGGAAGGCCAGACCGAACAGGACGCCATGCACGCTTGGGCCGAAATCCACATCCCCGACCTCGGCTGGGTGGGCTTCGATCCGGCCAATCAGATGTCCCCGGACGAACGCTACGTCCGCGTCGCCATCGGCCTCGATTACGCCGAGGCCGCCCCCGTGACAGGACGCCGCATCGGCGGCGAGGGCGAGGCGCTGGATGTGGCCATAGACGTGGCCCAGCAGGCCCAATCGCAATCCCAGTCCCAATCGCAGTAACGCCCAATCACAGGGCAGACTATCCCGATGCGCCCCCTCGATGGGCGCATCCCGCGCGATTGATGGCATATCGCACTTGATCGGCCCCCCGCGCACGCCGTAAACGCATCGGTGGTGAACGGGAGTGACGGAAATGACCTACTGCGTCGGGATGATGCTGAACCGCGGACTTGTCTTCATGTCCGACACCCGCACCAACGCGGGCCTCGACAATATTTCCACCTTCCGCAAGATGTCGATCTGGGAAAACGAGGGCGAGCGCTGCATCACCCTCATGAGCGCGGGCAACCTCGCCACCACGCAGGCCGTTGTCTCCGAACTCGACGAGCGGCTGAAGGCGCCCTCGGAACGCTCCCCCTCGCTGCTCGCCGTGCCCTCGATGTTCCAGGCCGCCCGCCTCGTGGGCGAAACCCTGCGCGACGTGATCGACCGCCAAGCCCAGTCCGGCCAGCGCGCCGACACGGCCTTCAACGCCACGCTGCTGCTGGGCGGCCAGATCGGGGATAACCCGCCGCGCCTCTTCCTCATCTACCCCGAGGGCAACTTCATCGAGGCCAGCGCCGACACGCCCTTCTTCCAGACCGGCGAGATCAAGTACGGCCGCCCGATCCTTGTGCGCGCCTACGATCCTGACATGTCCTTCGAAGAGGCGATGAAACTGCTCCTCGTCAGCTTCGACTCGACGATCAAGGCCAACCTCACCGTGGGCCTCCCCTTCGATTACCACTGCTACGACACCGGCAGCCTGAAAACCGGCCGCACGGGCCGCATCACCGCCGATGATCCCTATTTCCAGACCATCAGCCACGGCTGGGGCGAGGCGCTGAAGAACACCCTTGACGGCCTCGACCCCTTCACCTTCGACGACTGACGCCGCCGCGCCCATGGCTTCTTCTTGGTCCAAATACTCCGGAGTCCGGGGCAGAGCCCCGGCGCTCTCCTCCGGGACCAACCCATCAGTCCAGCACCACGATCCCCTGATGCTTCGACTTGTGCTCCGGCTCGACATGGATCGTCACCCGGCTTTCGGGCACCGCGTCGTGCAAGGCATGTTCCACCCGGTCGCAGATCTCATGCGCGTCAAAGACCGTCATTTCGCCCGGCACCACCAGGTGAAACTCCACGAAGGTCGCTGATCCGGCGTGGCGCGTGCGCAGGTCATGCGCCTCCACCGCGCCCTCGGCATTGGCCGCGATCACCTCGCGGATGCGCCCCAGTTCCTCCTCCGGTACCGATTCATCCATCAAACCGCTCAGCGAGGTGCGCATCACCACCCAGCCCGACCACAGGATGTTCACCGCCACCAGCGCCGCCATGATCGAGTCCAGCACCCACCAGCCGGTCACCAGCGCCAGCAGCACGCCGACAGCCACCCCCGCCGAGGTCCAGACATCCGTCCACAGGTGCTTGCCGTCAGCCACCAGCGCGGGCGACTTCAGCGCACGCCCCTGCCGCACCAAAACCCAGGCCCAGGCCCCGTTCAGCACCGTGGCAAAGGCGTTGATCGCCAACCCCTCCGTCGGCGCCTCCAGCACGCGCGGCGCCATGAAACCGCTCCAGGCCTCGTGCATGATGAACACCGCCGCCACGATAATCATCACGCCCTCCAGCACCGCGCTGAAGAACTCCGCCTTGTGGTGTCCAAAGGGATGCTGCGAATCCGCCGGGCGCGAGGCGATGTTGATCGCCACCAGCGCGGCAAAGGCGGTGGCCAGGTTCACCGTGCTTTCCAGCGCGTCCGACAGCAGCGCCACCGAACCCGTCAGCCACCAGGCCAGCGTCTTCAGCGCCAGTACGACACAGCCAAGGATCAGGCTGCCCACCGCCAGTTTCAACTTGCCGTTCATGCCGCCCTCGTCTGTCCGTCCTGTCGGGATACAGGCTGGGGCAGGGGGCCTCAACCCGATGCGTCGCAATGCGCGGGCTTTGGCGCCTTGCGCGCGACGGTGGCCTCGCGCGCGGCGGATCAGGCGGCTTGCGCCCGCTGATTAAAAGAAAAAATCTTAACAGAAAAAATCGTCGCGCAACGGTTTCGCGCGCCCGAATCAAACCAAAGGTAAAAATCCGGCCGGGAATCGGCGCAAAACCGGCCGGTTCTGCCCTTAACGCGCGTCTGCAAAGGTTAAGAACCCTTAATCCGTTGTGCCAGGGATGTGGCTCAAACCCTACATCCGGTAGGCTCAAAGACCGTTCGCCCCGTTACCCCTCCGCCCGCAGGGGTAACCCGCCCCCGCGCTGCCACAGGTATTAAGGCGTTATCAGCGACACACCGTGCATCCCGGCCAGCGTGTCCAGATCGTCCTCGTACAGCTCGGTCAGCATGTCGACATAGGCATCGTCCCAGCCGGGCAGGTCCACGTCTTCCTCGATCTCCTCGTCCATGGCGTATTTGTCGAGGAAGGCCGCCATCACCCGCCGCTTCTGCATCTCGTTGATCGTCGGGTTCTCTGCCAGGAAGGCGCGGAACCGCTTCATGCCTTCCTTGTCGATGATCTGGCTGAACAGATCGAAGGCGCCACTGATCTTGCGGGTCATCTCGATCCCCGCCATCTCGCGGATGATCTCTCCCCAGATGATCGGAGTATCCTCGTTGCACCAAAGGGTTATGGGCACATGGGGCAGGGTGTCCCGGATCCGCCGCACAAGGTCGGACCAGCGCAGGTGCATCGGGTCGACGCCATTCATGAAGGCCCCGAATTCCTCGTGCGGGGTCGCTCCGAAGACCGCCGGCAGGAAGGTCGCCGGGTTGCGCAGCCCCATGAAGATCTCCACCTCGTCCTCGGCAAAGATATCGGCAAAGGTCTGCAACCGCGCCTCGGCCCGCAGGTAGACCAGCCCGTTCTGGAACGCCAGTTTCGGCACGGAAAAGAAGTTGTCGTTCGACAGCACCAGCCGGTCGATCTGATGCGGGTCCTCGCTGAGGATCGCGTCCAGCAGCACCTCGCGCACCTGCGCGTCCGGCGTCGATCCCTTCAGCTTCGTCAGGGAATCCGCCAGCAATCTCCGGTACTTGGAGGGGCCGGGGATGGCGACGCCCTCGTGGCGCCAGGCTTCGGCATTGCGCAAGAGGCACTTGAGGATGCGATCCTCGTCAGTGCAATGCACGCCAGTGTGAAGGATCACCTGCATCGTCTTGGTCTTCAAAGGCTTTCGGTTGCTCGATGCGCCCACTATAAGGGGTTTTCGGGCTAGGAACACTGCCGAAAGGGGCCGCGCATGGCGATGATCGAGACGACACAACACCGCCTTCGGCTGCCCAGCCGTTGGTCCGTGGGGGCGATCGTGATTGCCCTGATCGTCGTCGCGCCGATCCTCGCCGTTTTTGGTATCGCCCTGTTTCCAAAGGAAAACATCTGGCCCCATCTGATTGCCACGACCCTGCCGCGCTACCTGATGACCACCGCGAAACTGATGTTCGGCGTGGGTCTCCTGGCCGCCATGGTGGGCACCGGTGCAGCCTGGCTGATCTCGCGCTACGACTTCCCGGGGCGGCGCTGGCTGGAGTGGCTGCTGCTGCTGCCGCTGGCCATTCCTGCCTACGTGGGTGCCTATGCGCTGGTCGATTTCCTTGAATACGCGGGGCCGGTGCAGACCGGGTTGCGCGCGCTCTTTGGCTGGCAGAACGCCCGCGACTACTGGTTCCCGGAAATCCGCTCGCTGGGGGCGGCCATCCTCGTCCTCTCCGCCGCGCTGTTTCCCTACGTCTATCTGCTGGCCCGCGCCGCCTTCCGTGAGCAATCGGCCTCCTCCGAAGAGGTCGCCCGCTCCCTTGGCGCAGGCCCCTTTGCCCGGTTCTGGCGCGTCGGCCTGCCACTGGCGCGCCCCGCCATCGCGGCGGGCGTTGCCATCGTCATGATGGAATCCGTCAATGATTTCGGGACGGTGGACTATTTCGCCGTGCAGACCCTGACCACCGGCATCTTCTCCGTCTGGCTCGAAGGCAACAACGCCGGCGGCGCGGCCCAGATCGCCTCGGTCGTCCTTGTCCTCGTGGTCCTGCTGGTCACTTTGGAAAAAATCTCGCGCCGCCGCATGCGCTTTTTCAACCTGTCGACCCGTCACCGTCCGGTGGCGCACGTCGCGTTAACCGGCTGGAAAGGCTGGGTCGCCACACTCGCCTGCACGTTGCCCCTGCTGATGGGCTTCGTCCTGCCCGCCGGTGTCATCCTCAGCCACGCGCTCGACAACGCCGGGAACTGGATCGACGCCGACCTTTGGCAGGCAGGCCTGAACACCGCCATCGTCGGCGGCCTCGCCGCCGTGATCTGCGTCGCGGGCGGCGTCTTCCTCGTCTACGGCGTCCGTCTGTCGGGCCAGCGCCTGCCGCGCCTGCTGCTGCCCGTCACGACCATCGGTTACGCCGCACCGGGCGCTGTCCTCGGCGTTGGCATCCTGATCCCGCTGGCGCTGATCGACAATGCCATGGCCGACGCCATCTGGAACGCCACCGGCTGGGATCCGGGTCTCGTGCTGACCGGCACCGCCTTCGCGCTGGTCCTCGCCTATTGCGTGCGTTTCTTCGCCATCGCCCAAGGCGCCGCCGACGCCGCCATGGGCCGCGTCTCGCCCAACCTGCCGCTTGCCGCGCGCTCGCTGGGTCGCAACCAGGGACAGGTTCTGACGGCGGTCTACTACCCGCTGATGCGCGCCTCCATCGCCTCTGCGCTGCTTCTGGTCTTCGTCGACTGCGTCAAGGAACTGCCCGCCACGCTCCTCTTGCGCCCGTTCAACTACGAAACCCTCGCCACGCGCGTGCATGAACAGGCCAGCCTCGAAAACCTCGGAGACGCCGCCCCCGCCGCAATCCTGGTCATCCTTTTCGGTCTGATCGCCGTCGGTCTGCTGGCCCGCGCAAATCGCTGAATTCGCCCCTTTTCACGGCGCGAAAACCGGGCTAAACGAACCGCAGTGCCCCTATAGCTCAGCTGGTAGAGCAACTGATTTGTAATCAGTAGGTCCGCGGTTCGAGTCCGTGTGGGGGCACCATCTTCAAGATCAATCACTATACTCGTAGTTTGGTGCCTCTGGCTTTCCGGGTCTTGGCGGACGTATGCCAGATTTGGCACATTTGCTTCCTCATGCTCGGAAAATCGGAAACCCACCTTCCGATGACATGCCGCCCGTCGGCGACGTCCTTGGGTTTGAGTGGAAAATTTATTGAACTCGGGCAGTGCTTTGCCAGGGTTTCGCCACCGCATTCGGAAAAAAGCTGCTTGCCCTTCACCTCTTTGCTTTAGCGCAAAGACCACGCCGGGGCAGGGGTTAACATATCGTCAAACCGATATGTGACCGGAGCGACTCGCCGTGGCCAGACAGACCCCTCCAACGATCCTCGCGCTTGGCGTCGGCAACACGCTGATGACCGACGAAGCCGCCGGGCCGCAGGCGGTCCGACGTTTGAAGGCCGAAGCGGGCGACCACCCCGGCCTGAGGTGCCTTGATGCGGGCACCCTCAGTTTCACCCTCGCCGAAGACATCGGTGCCGCCGATGCGCTCATTGTCTTTGACGCCGCCCGCCTGAAGGCCGCGCCTGGGGCCGTGCAATGCCTCGAAGGGCAGACGATGGACGACTTCATCCGCTCGGGCAAGCTGACCGTGCACGAGGTGGGGCTCACCGACCTGCTCGACATGGCGCGCATGACCGGCGATCTGCCCGCGCGCCGCGCCCTCATCGCCATCGAACCGGCCGAGATCGGCTGGGGTCTCAGCCTCAGCCCCGCCGTCGAACAGGCCATGCCCGAGGCGATCCGCCTGGCCCGCACCGTCATCGACCGATGGACCACCGAAACCCTGGAGCGCCAGCCATGACCCGTCACGTCGCACGCCCCGGCACCGGCAACGTGCCGCTGCTTCTCAACGAGATCCGCCATGCGCTGACCCGCCTGCGCGACGAGGGCGCCCCCACCACGCTGGACCTCACCGGCATTCCCATGATGCCCGAGGATACCCACGCGTTCGATGCCTCGCTGGGGCAGGGCGAAGTGCGCGCGGTGGTCGATGCAGGCGGCGAGAGCGAGGTTCAGGAGACCGGCTTCGCGGGGGTCTGGCGCATCACGCATCGCAACGCCGATGGCGCCGTACTGGCCCGTCACATCGAAGTAACGCATGTGCCCGACATTCTGAAATCGCAGCCCGTGGACATTGCGGCGGGGCTCGAACGGCTGGCCGTCCGGTTGGCGGCGGATCTGGCCCCCGATCTGGTGGCAGACCTTACCGAAGACCTTGACCGACCGGAGGAGGTGTCATGACCCAAACGCCGAACACCCCGTTGACGCTGGGCGAGCGTCTTCAGAAACGCGGCGTCTCGCGCCGCAGCTTCCTGAAGTTCTGCGCCACCACCGCCTCGCTTCTGGCGCTGCCGCCTGCCATGGGACCGCGCATCGCCGCCGCGCTGGAGGCGCAGCGCCGCCCGTCGGTCATCTGGCTGTCGTTTCAGGAATGCACCGGCTGCGCCGAGTCGATCCTGCGTTCCGACAATCCCAGCATCGAAAGCCTGATCTTCGAAGCGATCTCGCTCGACTACCAGCACACGCTCATGGCCGCCTCCGGTCACGCTGCCGAAGCCGCCCGCGACAAGGCGATGGAGGACGCATGGGGCGACTACCTCGTGCTGGTCGATGGCTCGATCCCCTTGGGCAATGCGGGCTATTCCACCGTGGCGGGCGAAAGCAACCTCGATACGCTGAAGCGCGTGGCCGAGGGCGCGGCGGCCATCGTCTCCATCGGGACCTGCGCGGCCTTTGGCGGCATTCCCTATGCCGATCCGAACCCGACCGGCGCGGTCTCGGTGTCCGACATCATCCACGACAAGCCCATCGTGAACGTCCCCGGCTGCCCGCCGATCCCCGCCGTGATGACCGCCGTTCTGGCGCATTACCTGGCCTTTGGGGAACTGCCGGAGCTGGATCACCTGAACCGCCCCATGGCCTTCTACGGTCAGAACATCCACGACCGCTGCTACCGCCGTCCGTTCTACGAACGCGGCCTTTTTGCGGAAAGCTTCGATGACGAGGGCGCAAAGGCGGGCTGGTGCCTGTATAAACTCGGCTGCAAGGGGCCTGTCACCTACAACGCCTGCGCGGTGATGAAGTGGAACGACGGCACCTCCTTCCCGATCGAGGCCGGCCACGGCTGTCTTGGCTGTTCGGAACCGAACTTCTGGGACGCGGGCAGTTTCTATGCACCGCTGTCGCAGGGCACGACGCTGGACGCGTCCAAACTCGCCGTGGCGGCGCTGGCCGGGGCCGCGCTGGGGGTCGGCGGCGGCGCAGTCCTGCGCAACCAGCAAAAGGCGCACCGAACCCCGAAACCCAAGGTGGAGGACGCGGAATGACGCTCCTGGAATTCGCGCGCGGTCCGGCGCTGACATGGGCCACGGTGATCTTCGTGGCGGGGATGCTCTGGCGGTCCATCGGCCTGATGATGATGATGCGCAACAAGACCCTGTCGAAACCCCGCCACGAAAACCTGTCGCGCGGGGGATGGCGGCTGATGCTGACGCGTTTTGTGCCCGCGCCGGTGTTCCGCGACAAGATCGCGTTTCAATACGTGCTGGGCTGGATCTGGCACCTGGGTTTTGTCGTGGTGCTGTTCTTCTTCCCGCTGCACATCCTGTTCTTTGAATCGATCCTCGGCTTTGCATGGCCTGCGCTGCCCAATGGCGTGATCGTCTTTGCGGGGATGGTCTCTGCCGCGATCCTGATCCTGCTCTTCGTGCGGCGCTTCATCGACCCGGTGCTGCGCGAGATCTCGACCTTCGGCGATTTTGCCGCCGTGCTGGTGACCGCGCTGCCCTTCCTCACCGGACTGGCCGCCTACGGTCACCTTGGGCTTGCCTATGAAACCATGCTGGGACTGCACTTCCTGAGCATCGCGCTTCTGCTCGTGTGGTTCCCGTTCTCGAAACTCTACCACGCCGTCACGGTGCTGCCGTCCCGTTACATCCTCGGCGTGAAATTCTGGCGCAGGGGGGTGGACGCATGACCGAAGTCGTCACGAAACAGGAACTCGACGAAGCCTTTGCCATGTTCTACGGCATGGCCGCCTCGATCAAGGACGAGGTCTCACCGGCCGTGGAGATCCCGGACGAGGACCGCATCGCGGCCTTCAAGCAGACCTTCCTCAAATCCATCGACAACAACATCGCCGTGCAGCTGGATGCCTGCATCCACTGCGGTGCCTGCGCACAGGCCTGCCAGTTCTACATCGGCACGAAGGACCCCAAATACACGCCGATCCGCAAGCTGGACCTGCTGAAACGGGTCTATCAGCGGGAACTCTCCCCGATGAACTGGATGCTGCGCTGGGTCACCAACGACATCACCATCGACGATCTGAACGCGCAGCAGGAACTGGTCTACGACAGTTGCACCATGTGCGGACGCTGCAATCTGGTCTGTCCGGCGGGGATCAACATCGCCGACATGGTGGCGCTGAACCGCTCTGCCATGGCGGCGGCAGGGATGATGCCCGACGAACTACGCTTCATGCAGGAGGGCCAGGCCGAGGACGGCACGATCTTTGGCGCGGACGAGGACCTTTTCATGTTCCGCATCATGGACCTGCAAGAGAAGCTCGGCTTCGAAATCCCGGTGAACAAGCTCCCCGCCGAGGTGCTCGTCACCACCTCCGGCCTTGATATTCACCTGTTCCGCGATGCGCTCGGCGGCACCATCGAAACGCTGCACCACATGGGTGTCGATTTCACCCTGATGACCGACGGCTACGAGACGGCCAACTTCGGCCTGCTCTCCGGCCACGAGGCCACCAAGAAAAAGATGACCCGGAGCATCGTCGACGCCGCCCTGAAATGTCAGGCCAGGATCGTCATCGTCCCGGAATGCGGCCATACCTTCCCGGCGATCCGCTTTGGCGCCGCCGAGGCCTACGGCCAGCCCGTGCCGTTCGAGACCTACACCGTCTCGGAATACTTCGGCCGCGCCGTGATGGACGGCCGCCTGACGCTGGAAAAGGACAAGCACAAGCGCGTCGTCGCCCTGCATGACCCCTGCAAGGTCGGCCGCTGGGGCGGCGTCTTTGACGAACCCCGCGCCATCCTCGAAGCGATCGGCTGGGAACTGCACGAAACCGAATCCAGCAAGCAGTACAACTTCTGCTGTGGCGGCGGGGCAGGGAACTTCCTCATCGAACGCGCCGACAAGCTCAAACGCGCGGGCTACCGCGTAAAGATGAACGAGATCGAGGCGACCGGCGCCGAAAGCCTCGTGGTGTCCTGCGGGTCGTGCCGCATGAACTTCGAGGTCGGCAAGGTCAAGGCGGGCGACAGCCTCCCCGTCGACAGCCTCGCCGCGATCATCGCTGCCCACCTGCCGAAGACGGCCAAAGAAGGAGCGCAGACATGACCGAGCGCATCGTCGTCGACCCGATCACCCGCATCGAGGGCCACCTGCGCATCGAGGCGCGGATGGAGGGCGACCGCATCGCCAGCGCCTTTTCCTCGGGGACCTCTGTCCGCGGGATCGAGATCATCCTGAAGGGCCGCGACCCCCGCGATGCCTGGGCCTTTGCCCAGCGCATCTGTGGCGTCTGCACGCTGGTCCACGGCATGGCCTCCATCCGCGCGGTGGAGGACGCCTTGAAGATCGACATCCCCACCAATGCCCAGCTGATCCGCAACCTGATGATCGGCGCGCAATACGTGCACGACCACGTCATGCACTTCTACCACCTGCACGCGCTGGACTGGGTGGACGTGGTCTCTGCGCTCGACGCCGACCCAAAGGCCACCTCGGAACTGGCGCAAAGCATCTCGAAACACGCGCTCTCCTCGCCCGGCTACTTCGCCGACGTGAAACAGCAGCTCAAAGGCTTCGTCGAGACCGGCCAGATCGGCATCTTCGCCAATGGCTACTGGGGGCACCCGGCCTACAAGCTCCCGCCCGAGGCCAACCTCATGGCCGTCGCCCACTACCTCGAGGCGCTGAAATGGCAGCGCGAGGTGGCCAAGCTGCACGCCATCTTCGGCGGCAAGAACCCGCATCCGAACCTCGTCGTGGGCGGCGTGCCATCGCCCATCGACCTGAACTCGGACAGCGCCATCAACGCCGAGAAACTGGCGCAGGTGAAGAACATCCTCGACATGGCGCAGGCCTTCGTCACCGATGTCTACCTCCCTGATACACTCGCCATCGCCTCCTTCTACAAGGACTGGTTCCAGCGCGGCGAGGGGCTGGGCAACTTCCTGACCTACGGCGATTTCCCGGCGGCGGGCTTTGGCGGCGACAATCTGGTTCCGGCGGGCGTGATCCTGAACCGGGACCTCTCGACCATCCATCCCGTCGACATGAACGCGGGCGGCGGGATCGAGGAATACGTGGCCCATTCGTGGTACGACTACGCGGGCGGCAAGGACACCGGCCTGCACCCCTACGACGGCGAGACGAAACTGAACTACACCGGCCCGAAACCGCCCTACACCCAACTGGACGTTGACGGTGCCTACAGCTGGATCAAATCCCCCCGCTGGAAGGGAAACGCCGTCGAGGTCGGCCCGCTGGCCCGCGTGCTGATGATGGTCGCCTCGGGCAACGAACAGGCCAAGGGGCTGGTGGACAGCGCCCTGAGGCAACTCGACCTGCCGGTAGAGGCGCTTTATTCCACCATGGGCCGCGTCGCCGCGCGCACGCTGGAAACCAGGATCATCGCCGACGCGATGACGGGCTGGTACGACGCGCTCATTGCCAACATCAAGTCGGGCGACACCACCACCTTCAACGGCACGTCGTGGCAGCCGTCCACCTGGCCGTCAAAGGCGCAGGGCGTCGGCTTCATGGAGGCCCCGCGCGGCGGCCTGGGCCATTGGATCGTCATCGAGGATGGCAAGATCGCCAATTATCAGGCGGTTGTGCCTTCCACATGGAATGCAGGCCCGCGCGACGCGGGCGGGCAGGAGGGCGCCTACGAGGCCGCCCTTCAGGACAACCACCAGATGGTGAACCCCGACCAGCCTTTGGAAATCCTGCGCACGGTGCACAGCTTCGACCCCTGTCTTGCCTGTGCCGTGCACGTCATGGACCCCGACGGCACCGAACGGGTGCAGGTCAAGGTCTGCTGAAATCCTCCGGGCGCGCGCCCCGAACCTTTAGGAGTACGGAAACATGAGCGAAATCTTCTCCCCGGAATGGATGGAGTCCTTCGGCAACCAATGGAACGCCGAGGCCGGGCTGGCCGATGCGCTGGCGGAAATCGACTTTGACAGCAACATTGCCTACGGCTTTGCGGGCGATCCCGCGCCCAAGGGCGTGCTGGTGGTCGAAAAGGGCCACGTCGTGCGCAGCGGTGCCTACAACGGCGAGCCGCTGAACTGGGACATCCGTTCGACGCCGGAACAGTGGGACAAGTGGCTGACCAAGCCGCCGTCCATGATGACCCTCGGCGTCAGCTACACCACCGGCAAGCTGAAGTTCGAAACCGGCGACTACGCTGCGATGATAAAGGACCCGCGCATGGCTGGCCCCTTCATCAAGAGTTTTGCCGCCATGTCCAGGGTCGCCGCGTGATTAACACTTGGCGGGCCTCAAACATGGGGCCCGCTGCCGAAACGCGGGAAAATTTGCTCCCGCAACTCGATTTCCGTTTCGAAATCAGTAGTTTAACGAAGCTTTCATCAAGCTTGAGAGAGTTTTTCCGTTGAATTCCCTCAGTGGTTGAAATCAGGCCGCCGACAGCCCCGCATCCAGACTATGCAGGATCGTTTGGACATGCGCCTCGCTCAGCACCAGGGGCGGCGACAGGATGATGTTCGGCCCCGAGACGCGCACCATCGTTCCGGCCTCATAGGTCTCACGATGCACGCGCCCGATGGTCTCCTTGTCGATGGGCTTCTTCGTCGCCCGATCCGAAACCAGCTCCAGCGCGCACATCAACCCGTGTCCGCCGCGCACGTCGCCCACCACGTCATACTTCGCCTTCAACGCCTCCAGCCCCGCGAACAGCTGTGCACCACGGTCGCGCGCATTGTCCTTGACCTGCAACCGCTCGGTTTCTGTCAGGCAGGCGATGGCCGCCGCCGCGCCCACCGGATGCCCCGAATACGTATACCCCGAGGCGATCGCCGCCTTGCCGGTCTTGTCCGCCTCAAAGGTCTCCACTAGGCGCTCGGACACCATGACCGCGCCAAACGGGAAGTATCCGTTGGTGATGGCCTTCGCGGTGCACATGAGGTCCGGCTGCACGCCCCAATGCCGCGAACCCGTCCAGTCGCCGGTGCGGCCAAAGGCCGTGATGACCTCATCGGCGATCAGCAGGATGCCATGCCGATCACAGATCTCGCGCATCGCCGGCATGAAGGACGGATGCGGCGGGATCACGCCACCGGCGCCCAGCACCGGCTCCATGATGAAGGCCGCGATGGTCTCGGCCCCCTGAAAGGCGATCTCGTCCTCCAGCGCGCTCAGGCACAGCTGCGCCAACCGCTCCGGGTCGGTTTCGTCAAACGGATTTCGATAGGGGTAGGGGGCCGGGATATGGAAGCACCCCGGCATCAGCGGTTCATACTGGGTGCGGAAATTGCTGTTGCCGTTGACCGAGGCCCCCAGCGTATGGGTGCCGTGATAGCCCTTCTTCAGCGACAGGTACTTCACGCGGGAACCTTCGCCGCGCACCTTGTGGTACTGCCGCGCCAGCCGCAGCGCCACCTCGACGGAATCCGACCCGCCCGAGGTGTAGAAGGCCCGCGTTAGCCCGTCCGCCGCAAAGAACTCCTTGAGCATGAAGGACAGCTCGATCACCGCATCGTTCGAGGTCCCCCGGAAGGTCGAATAATACGGCAGCCGGTTCAGCTGTGCCGCGATGGCGTCCTTCACCGGCTGGCAGGAATACCCGAGGTTCACGTTCCACAGCCCCCCCACCGCGTCCACGGTGCGCTTGCCATCCACGTCGGTGATCTCCACCCCGTCGCCTTCGACGATGATGTCGGGCGGGTTGTTCAGGCTGTCGGCAGGATGCGCCATGGGGTGCCACATGTGGCGCGCGTTGTTTTCTTTCAGGAAATTGGTGTCTTTCATCACGAACCTCTTACGGATGGGCCGCCCGTGCCGCATGGGGCAGGGGCCGCGAATGGGATGGGGACGGGCCGCCCAGCGACCGCGAGGCCTCCTGCGCGGCGGCCCTCAGGCGGGTGGCGATCTCGGCCAGTTTCTCGGGCTGGGCGCGGATGGACGGCACGGCCACGGACAGCGCGCCGATCACGCCGCCTTCGCCGTAAAGCGGCACGCCCTGGGACGTCACCTCGGCATCGAACGCCCCTTCCAGCCGGGCCACGCCGGTCTTGCGGACCTCGACGATCAGCGTCTTCAGCGCCGTTGGATCGGTCACCGTCTGCCCGGTATGATGCGCCAAAGGCCGCGCCAGCACGCGTTCGCGCAGGGCATCCGGACCAAAGGCCAGCACCGCCAGCCCCGAGGACGTTGCGTGCAGCGGCAACAGCTCGGATTCGTCGAAATGGACCGACACGCCGTGCAGCTTCGGATCGGCATGCACCACCGGCGACAGCGCGTCGCCCTGCAAAAGCGAGGCATGCGCCAGCTCGCCCACATCCTCGGCCAGCGCGGCCACGATGGGATGCAGCAGCTTGCGCATCGGAAAGGCCGCCTCGCGCACCGCAGCGAGGCGCAGCAGCGCCGGTCCCAGCCGATAGGCGCGCGTCAGGGGGTGCTGTTCCAGAAAGCCGTTTTCCGCCAGCTCCGTCAGGTGCCGATGCACCGTCGCCTTGTCGCGCCCCGTCAGGCGGGTGAACTCGCCCAGCCCGATCTCGGGGTGGGTGGACGAGAAAAGATCGAGCAGGTCCAGCGCCTTGGTGATCGTTCCCATCAGCGTGCCTCCCCCGTGCCGGTCTCGAAGAACCGCGCGATTTCCTCGGCAAAGGCGACACGGTCGGCCCTGCGTGCCAGCGAGGTACGCGCCCGTGCCGTCACCTCCGGGCCGACCACCTCGGCGTATTCCTCCACCAGATCGGTGATGAACCCATGCGTCATTTCCGGGTGGTGCTGGATGGTGAACAGGTGGTTGCCCTGCGCCAGCCCGGCGACGGGCAGCCCGGGTCCTTCGAACACCACGCGCGCCCCCTCGGGCGCCTCGGCGACCTGTTCGATGTGCGACCCATAGAGATGCAGCACCTCGCCCTCGACGGCCCAAGGCGTGCGCCCGGTCCGCGTGACCTCCAGCAGCCCATGCCCCCAGCCTTCGGGGTTCCGCACGATTCCGGCCCCCAGCGCCCGCGCGATCAGCTGGTGCCCGAAGCACGCGCCGAACACCGGCTGCCGACGGTCCAGCGCCGCGCGCAACACTGCGGCCAGACGCAGCATCCACGGCGCATCCTCGGTCACCGAGGCCGGGCTGCCGGTCACGATCAGCCCGTCATAGGCCGCCACATCCTCGGGGAAGACACCCTTGCACACCCGGAACGGCGTATAGTGCCAATCGGGGCGCACTTCGGCGATCAACGCGGCGAACTTCTCGCCATCGTCGGGCCGGGCCGTCGCGAAGTCGGAAAAATCCGTGTTGGTGATGAGGATCGCCAGATTCATCACACGAACCACACATAGAAATCCAGCAGGGCGTTTGGCTCCATGTCGCGGGTCTTGCGGAACTCGCGCTCCTTCATGAAGACCTGATGCTCCACCAGCTCGCGCCCCACGGCGTCCGACAGCGCGGTATCGGCGGCAAGGTCGCGCATCGCCTGCCGCAGGTTCGGCGCGGTGCCGACCTTGGCGTCGATCTTGTCGAACCCGTCCCCGGTCTCCATCGCGGGCAGCGTCAGTCCCGCCTCGTATCCCAGCCGCGCGGCCTGCAGGACGGCGGCACAGGCGGTGTAAGGATTGGCCGAGGCATCTGCCATGCGATGCTCCAGCCGCGCCTTCTTGCCACCTTCACCGGACACGCGGGTCGTCACGCCGCGATGGTCGCCGCCCCAGTTCTGCCAGTAGCCCGACATGGCTCCGGGCTGAAGGCGGAGGTAACTCGACGTCGTCGGCGCCACCAGCCCCGCCAGCCCCTTGTGGTGATGCAGCAGCCCCGCCGCACAGCCGCGCGCCAGGTCGTTCATATGCGCAGGCCCGCCCTTTGGCCCGTTGGCCAACGCGTTGTTGCCTTGCGCATCGGTAAAGGAGAAATTGATGTGCATCCCCGATCCGCCCAACTCAGGCACGGGTTTCGGCAGGAAGGTCAGCACGATCCCGTGGTTCAGCGCCACCTCGCGCGCCATGAGGCGGAACAGCACGATATCGTCCACCGCCTGCAATGCGTCGTCGAAGGTCAGCGTGTATTCGAACTGCGGGCTGTCATATTCCGCCGTGATCATGTCGAGCCGAAAGCCAAGCTCCTCGGCCTTGCGCCAGATCATGTCGTTGATGTGCATCGGGTCGGCGAACGGCCCGGTGCCATAGACCACGCCCCCCGGCGCATCGTAGGGGCGCAGCTTGCCGCTCTCGTCGCCTTGAAGCGCGTAGGCCTCCAGCTCGATCCCCAGCTTGGGGGTCAGCCCGTGCTTCTGCCAGTCGGCGATGGCACGTTTCAACGCGCCACGCGGGCAGAGCGACAGCGGGCCCTCGTCGTCATACAGATCGCCGATGACCACCTGCGTGTTGGTCTCCCAGCCGGGGCGGATGTCCTCGGCCTGCCAGCGCAGCTCCATGTCCGGCGCGCCGTCGCGCACGCGGGCATGGGGTGCATCCAGCAGCAGGTCGCGGTCGTAATGCACGCCAAAGGTCGCGCGGGCGAACCGGGACGAGTCGGTGCCGATCTTGGAACCGGGCAGGTACTTGCCCCGGTAGATCGACAGGTGATCGCAGAACAGGGCGCGAAGGCGGTCTTGCATGTCAGTCTCTCAAGCAGGGGTCAGGGTCACGGGCAGGCGCTTGATCCCGTTCACGAAATTCGATCGGACAAAGGCTTCGTCACCCGCAGGCCGGATCGCCTTGATGCGTGCCACCAGTTCCTGGAACAGCACGCGGATTTCCAGCCGCGCAAGGTGCATGCCAAGGCAGACGTGCGGGCCGCCCTGACCCCAGGCCAGTTGCCGGTTGGGCTTGCGCGTCAGGTCCAACCGGTAGGGATCGTCGAACACGGTCTCGTCGCGGTTGGCCGAGGCGAACCAGTAGATCACCTTGTCGCCTTCGCGGACCTGCTGGCCATGGACCTCCACGTCCCGCGTCGCGGTGCGGCGGAAGTACGTCGCCGGAGACGCCCAGCGGACGATCTCGTCCGGTGCGGTGTCCCAGACCTCGCCGCCCTGCAACTGCTGCAACAACCCCGGCTGCCGCGCCAATGCCTGTATCCCGGCCGCAATCGAATAGCGCGTTGTGTCATTCCCCGCCGCCACCAGCAGGCAAAAGAAATTGCGAAACTCGGTGTCCGAGATCACCTCGCCGTTCTCGTCGGGCTGCAACACCATGTGCAGGATGCCGTCGGTATCCCCGCTTGCGTTCTTGCGGTTCATCAGGTCGCGCGCGTATTCGTACAGCTCCGCCCCGGCGGGAGAGTTGAAGGGCATCAGCCGGTAGGCATCGGTGTCCATCCTGTCCACCACATGCGCGGTGAAATCGGGGTCCGAGTTCGCCATCAGCGCATCGCCCTTGTCCACCAGCCAGGGCAGGTCCTCGTCCGGCACGCCAAGGATCTGGCCCAACATCCGCATCGGCAGTTCCCGCGCGATCTCGCGCGTGGCATCAAAGGTCCCCATCTCCAGCGCGCGGTCGAGGATCGGCCCGCAGAGGTCACGCACCTGCTGCTCGAAACCACCGATGACCGAGGCCGAGAACGCCCGCGTGACCTTCATCCGCACCTTGCGATGCTCGCGCCCGTCCACCTCCTGAAAGGTGCGCCGCGCGAGGTATTCCTCTTCGGTCTGGTCCTCCATGCGGATGCCATGCCCGCTGGTAAAGGTCTCGGTGTCGCGGATCATCGCCACGATGTCCTCGTGCCGGGTGATCGACCAGTAGCCCTTGCCCTGTGCGTAGTCGGACCAGTGGCAGGGGGCCTCGCGCCGCAGCCGGGCGAAGGTGTTGTAGGGCGCGCCGCGCGCAAACGAGTCATGTGACCCCAGGTCGGCGTGGCCGTCGTCCTCAGTAACCCAGATGGTCATAGGTCCTCCTGCGGCGTTGGGTTTTTAGTCGGTCGTCGAAATGGCGGCTCTTGCGGCCCGCGATGCGGCGCACGAAGCGTTCGGAGGATTTCCGGGACAGTGTGCGGCGGTCGGGGGCACGCCAGTCGCGCCACACGCGCCAGAAGGTCGTGACGAGGATCAGCACGATCACGCAGAACAAAAGGAACGCGATGGGGCGGTCGATGAAATCCCACGGCACCTTCACCCGGTTCATGGCAGCACGGAGTTTGACCTCCATGATGTTGCCCAGCACCATGCCGAGGATGATCGGCACGATGGGCATGTTCAGCCGCTTAAGCACGTAGCCGAACAGGCCGAACACTGCGGCAATGGCGCAGTCCACCGCGCTGTTGCGGATCGAGTAGACGCCGACAAAGGACAGCATCAGCACGCACATGCCAAGGAAGCGGTTGGGGATCTGCGTCAGCTTCACCAGCCATCCGGTCGACACCAGCAGGAAGCCCACCACCAGCACGTTCAGGATCAGCAGCGCAAGGTACAGCGCCACCACGAAATCCATCTGGGTCTGGAACAGGGCCGGGCCGGGTACGACGTTGTGCACGTAGAACACGCTGAGCATCATCGCGGTCAGCGCCTCGCCCGGTATACCCAAGGCAAGCAACGGGATCATCGCGGCGGCTGGAACGGCGTTGTTCGCCGTCTCGGACGCGATCAGGCCTTCGGATGACCCATGGCCAAAGGCTTCGGGCGTCTTCGACAGCTTGCGCGCCGAGGTGTAGGACATGAACTGCGCGGTGAACTCGCCCACGCCGGGGATCATGCCCATCAGTACGCCGAAACTGGCCGAGACGGCGGCGACACGCGGATGCCGTGCCAGCTCGCGGAAGCCCTGGAACAACGAGCCGCGCGATTTCGGCGTACGGATTTTCTCGTCATCCATGGTCAGCAGGATGAAGGCCTGCGACAGGGCGAAGAGGCCGAGGACCACCACGATCAGGTCGACGCCCGACGCCAGCCAAGACTGCTCGAAGGTGAACCGCCGTGTGTACTTCACCGGCTCCAGCCCGACCGTGGACAGGAAGATGCCAAAGCCCGACAGCGCGGCGGCGATGAGCATCTGGCCCTTGTGCGCGGTGATGACGAGGATGATGCCCAGAAGCGCCGCGAGGAAGATCTCGCGCGCGCCGAACATGGGCGCGACCTTGGCCAGCACCGGCGACAGCAGGATCAGGCAGAGCACCGAGAACACGCCGCCAAAGAAGCTGGCCGAATAGGCCAGCGACAGCGCGCGTCGGCCTTCGCCCCGTAGCGTCATCGGAAACCCGTCGTAGGTGGTCAGCGCGTTCACGGCTGTGCCGGGGGTGTTGATGAGGATGGCGGGGATCGACCCGCCGTACATGGACGACCCATAGATCCCCAGCAGCACCGTCAGGCCGACGATCGGGTCCATGGAAAACGTCGCGGGCAGCAGGATGGCGATGGCGACCGCAGGCCCCACGCCGGGGATCGCGCCGATGGCCACGCCGCCGATGCTGCCCACCAGCAGCGCCAGCAGCACGTCCCAGCGGGCGAGCACGTCGAAGGCGGAAAAGAGGATGTCCATCAGGCCCTCACAGGTATTGCAGCGCAAAGGCGCGCAGGGCGTCGGGGAACAGCTCATACAGATGCGCGCCGGGGATCTTTACGCCGAGCAGACCCTTGAACAGGATCACCGTCGCCAGCGCGAAGAGGGCCGCGACCAGCAGGGCAGGGCGCGTGCGGTAGCCCAGTCTCCAGACCAGCAGGGGCGCGAAGATCAGGCTCATCGGCAGAAAGCCGATCCACGGCACGAGAAACACGTAAGCCATGAACCAGACGGCATATTCCACCGGTTCCAGCCAGCGCTTCGCCTCCTGCCAGTCTTCGCGCGCGGGGCGGCGGCGTTTCATCAGCCACAGGTGCAGCGCCAGCGGCACGACCATCGACGCCAAGGCCACCGCAGGCCAGAACCGCGGCTGCGCGGCAAAGCTTTTGGACTTTTCGATCCACGCGGTCTGACCCGTGATCTGGCTCAGAGCCAGCAGGCTCAGCCCCAGCGCCACAAGGACAAAGAGGACTTGCCCGGCCACGCGCGTGCGGGCCTGAAGATCGGTTTCAAGGCTCATGAGATGGCTCTCGGGAGGGGGGGAGGGGGCCGCGAAAGGCCCCCCAAAGTCACGACAGGATCATTCCAGCGTGGCGGTGATGGTGCCCAGGGTTGCCTTGTCCTTGGCAATGACCTCGGCGCTTTCCTCGGCGTTCAGCCAGTAGACCTGCGCGCCGGTTTCCTCGGCGACCTTCTGGGCGCGCTCGGACATGACGGTTTTAGACGCCACGGCGGCGATCTTCTCGCGCACGTCCTGCGGCGTGTCCTTGGTCACGAACAAGCCGTTCCACAGGGCGATGTTCAGCTCGGGATCGACCTCGCCGATGGTCGGCGTGTCCGGCACCTTGGAGATGCGTTCGCCGGTGATGGACACCAGCACCTTGACCTGGTCGAGGCAGGGCAGGATCAGCTGCAAGGTCGTGTTGATGACATCCGCGTCGCCCGAGGCCAGCGTGTTGCAGTCCAGCGCGTCAAAGGCCGCATCCGAGCCCCATTCAAAGCCCATCTTCTTCGACAGCGCCTTGGTCACCTGGGTCGGCGTCAGCACGTCGCCGAAGTGGCCGAGCACCACGTCGTTGTCCTTTGCGTAGTCCGCCAGTTCCTGCATCGAGGAATACGGCGCGTCACCATTCGTCGCGATGACGAAGGGGTAGGTCAGGAAGATGCCGATGGGGTCGAACTTCTCGGGCGCGAGGTCGGGAATGTCGATCTCGTGGCCGATCAGCGGGACGGCAGGCACGAAGGACCCGATGGTGTAGCCGTCGGCGGGCGCGTTGGCGACCTCGATGGCGCCGGGGAAGGGGCCACCGCCGCCGCCGGGCTTGTTCACCACGGCCGCCGCGACGCCGTATTCCGCCTGGAAATCCTCGGCGATCATGCGGGTCAGCACGTCCTCCAGGTCACCCGGAGGCCATGGCACGACAAAGCTGACGGGCTTTTCGGGGTACTCGGCAAAGGCGGCGCCCGCCAGAGCCATGGACAGGGCTGCGAGGCCCCCAGTCAGTGCGCGTTTCATCTGTTACTCCCTGTGTCCGGTTCGTTATTCGAACCTGTAGTGGTGTTTTTATGATGAACGGTAGAGCGTACCTGTCAACAGATTCCTTGAAACGGTTGCGACGATTGACAGCGCCGCCGACCGGTTGCCATAATTTTCGAAATGATGGTTCGTATAGTGAACCCAGGGAGACGCCAAGATGACCGACCGGACGATCCTCGTCGTGGGGACATATGACACCAAGAACGACGAACTTGACTACCTGGCCGAGGTCATCCGGGGGCAGGGCGGCGGTGTGCTGACCATGGATGTCTCGGTCCTTGGCGATCCTGCAACCCCTTGTGACTACTCGAAACACGAAGTGGCGGAGGCCGGTGGCAGCATCATAGCACAGGCCATCGCGGGCGAGGACGAAAACCTCGCCATGCAGATCATGGCACGCGGGGCGGCGGCGCTGGCGCTGCGGCTTTATCGCGAAGGTCTGTTCGACGGGGTGATCGTGCTGGGCGGCACCATGGGCACCGATCTGGCGCTGGACGTCTGCGCCGCGCTGCCGCTGGGGGTGCCGAAATACGTGGTCTCCACCGTCAGTTTCTCTCCCCTGATCCCCGCCGAGCGGCTGGCGGCGGACATTCAGATGATCCTCTGGGCCGGAGGGCTTTACGGGCTGAACTCTGTCTGCAAGGCCTCGCTGTCGCAGGCCGCCGGGGCTGTTCTGGGGGCCGCGCGGGCGGTTGAGAAGCCGCGCTTCGACCGCCCGCTGATTGGCATGACGTCCTTCGGGAAAACCGTTCTGCGCTATATGGTTGCGCTGAAACCGGCGCTGGAGGAGCGGGGCTTCGAGGTGGCGGTTTTCCACGCCACGGGTATGGGCGGGCGCGCCTTCGAAAGCCTTGCCACCGAGGGCGCCTTTGCTTGTGTCATGGATTTTGCACCGCAGGAGGTGGGCAATCACCTGATGGGCTCGCACATCAGCGCCGGGGCGGATCGTATGACCAACGCCGGGCGCGCGGGCATCCCGCAGTTGGTGTCCATCGGCTGCTACGATCTGGTGGATTTCGTCGGCTGGCAGGAGGCGCCGGAGAGGCTGCGCGGGCAGGAGGTCCACGCCCACAACCGCCTGTTGTCCTCCGTCATGATGACGGCCGACCAGCGCCGCGAGATGGCGCGCGAGATGTGTCGGAAACTGGCAACGGCACGTGGGGCGACGGCTTTCCTTCTGCCGGTGCAGGGCGGCAACGAATGGGACAGACCCGGCGGTCCGCTGCATGACGCCGAGGGGCTGAAGGCGTTCGTGGAAGAAGTGCGACACTGTTGTCCGGATAATGTCACGCTGACAGACCTTGATGCGCATATAAATGATGCGGGCTTTGCCGAGGCTGTGCTGGCTCAATTCGATGACTGGATCGCGGCAGGTATGGTGACAACGGGGTAGGAGCATTCCCATGGAGTTCATCTTTGACGGGCCCGAGGACGCAGCCGCGATGGTCCTGCTGGCCCATGGTGCCGGTGCTCCCATGGATATGGATTTTCTCAATATCGTGGCGCAGGGCCTCGGGGCGCAGGGACTGCGCGTGGCACGGTTCGAATTTGCCTACATGGCCGCGCGCCGTACTGGCGGGCCAAAGCGGCCGCCGCCCAAAGTGGAGCTGCTCTGCGACGAATATATCGAGGTGATTCAGGCTCTTGGCTCTGAGCGTCCGCTGGTGATCGGTGGCAAGTCCATGGGCGGGCGCGTGGCGAGCATGGTGGCCGATGACCTGTGGGACGGCGGGCGGATCGCGGGGGTTCTGTGCCTCGGCTATCCGTTCCATCCGCAGGGCAAGCCGGAGAAACTGCGCACGGCCCATCTGGCACAGACCCGCGCGCCGATGCTGATCTGTCAAGGCACCCGAGACCCTTTCGGTACGCGTGCCGAGGTGGCGGACTATACATTGTCAGACAGGATCCGCATGCATTGGCTGGACGATGGTGACCACGATCTGGTGCCGCGCAAGCGGGTCACGGGGCAGACGCAGCACGCGCTTTTGACAGAGGTGGCAGAGGTGAGCGCGGGCTGGATTGCCGGAATTTTGCGCGGGTCCTGAAGTCGCGCGCTTTCTAGACGTTTTGAGACGCAGATCCGAAGCTCGTTCTGGCCTTGGGCACAGAATTTGCGGGGTTTTCCGGGCGCCCGGAAACTGCACGGATTTTGCGGCAAATCCGGCGGGCATTTGAGGGACTCTCAATCGGCTTTCTTTACCCGGGCGCAAGTCGCGTCATGGCACCTCTGCGGCGCCCCACGCCAGGTGCACCGCACGGGTTGTGCCGTGTGCGGCGGAGGAGGGGCCGGGTAGCAATCGAGAGAGTCTCCATGACACAACGCAATGCCTTCATGATCACGACCGCCATCGCCCTCGGGGTCGGGGTGCCGTCGCTGGCCGCCGAAAACCAGATCACCCTGCAGCAGTCCGGCGAGGGCAACCAGGTGCTGATCGACCAGTCTCAGGGGACCGGCAACTGGGTCGGGGACGCGGGTTCGGGAGTGGCACAGAGTGGCAACACCAACCAGCTGACGTTGACGCAGATCGGTTTTGGCAACGTGATCGGCTCGGTCCAGCAGACCGGCGACATGAACGAGATGACCCTGATTCAGCGCGGCGACAACAACACCATCGCAACGGCGTCCCAGAACGGGCAGGGCAACCGCTTTACCATTCAGGAGCGGGTCGAGGTCATGGGCAACTCCGTCGAAGCCATCCAGCAGGACGGGACCAACAACAACTTCGGCTTTACGCTGGAGGGCAGTGACAACGGCGGCGCGCCGCTGACCGGCGATGCCATGATGACCGGGGCCGTCGGGGGGATGATCGTCCAGTCCGGCAGCGGCCAGAACGCCGATTTCTCGATCGGTGGCAACCGCAACCAGTTCGCGTCGTATCAGGCCGGAACGGCGAGTATGTTCTACTGGTCGATCTACGGCGACGACAACCAGATGGCCCTGTCCTACGAGGGCACAGGCGGGAACAACATCCTTGGCATTCACAGCAACGGCAGTCGCAACAACGTCGGAATGCGCATGTTCGCGACGGGCGGAAGCGGCAACTACGGCGCTTTCTACCTGCCAGCGGGCGCGGACGACAACCAGATGTGGGCGAGCCAGTTCGGCGACCGCAACGAGATCAGCGTCGAAGTGCAGGGCACGTTCAACGATATCGACGTGGTTCAGGAGCAGGAGGGCAACGCGGCTTGGGGTTTCGTGCGTTCCGGCAACAACCAGGTGAACGTGGTGCAGATGGGCTACGATCAACGCATCGACCTGGAGGTGGATGGCGGCATGGGCGGCAACCTGGTCCACGCGATGCAGACCGGGGGCACCAATACGCTCGCGGTCAACATCTTTGCGGAGAACACAAATGCGGCGAGCGGCGTCGCCGGATGGGACCTGACCCCGATGATGATGAGCGGTGCCGCGGGAGACGTGGCCGGGATGGCAGGGTTGACGGGGGGCGCCCTGATGCAATCGGGATATGACAACAGCCTGCGCGTCGAGGTCGGACAGGTGTTCCCCGGCGGCACGGGCAATGCCTTTGCCGTGAGCCAGATGGGGGATCTGAACTCGGCGCAGCTGTCGCTGAACGGTGATTTCAACCAGGTGGCCGTGTCGCAGGGCAGCAGCTTCAACGTCGCCAATGTCGCGGTGGAGGGAGCCTACAACAGCGTCGGTATCATCCAGTAAGCCGCTGCTCGCCATAACTCCGCGCGATTTCGGCGTGCGCGGGGTTGGGGGTCATCCTTTGGGATGGCCCCCGTCGGGTGAGGCGGGGGTGATCCTGTAGGTCAGGATGGGCCATTCGCCTTGCCGCAGGGCCGTGCGCGCAAGCCAGCCAGAGACCTCGCCCAGCTGCACACGGCACCACGGCCCGTCTGCGGTCACAAGGCAAAGGTCCGTCGACGCGACCGTACCGGGCGGCAGCTGGGCGATCACCGAGGCATCGGCGCGCGGTTGGCTGCGAAGGTTCAAGGCGACCAGCGTGGTGATCCGCGCCACGTCAGAGACAGGCGGAAACCGGGTGTCGGTTGGCGCAGCGCATTGGTCCGTATAGCCAAGGAACAGGCAACGATAGGCCCCGATGGCAGCCTTGATGGCGCGGGCATTCTGGTCCCCTTCGGGGCGGTCGAGCACCAGCGGCGTCCCGGCAGAATCCTCTCCGCTCATGCGCAGCTGGTGGCCGCCGAGCGCGGCGATCTCGACACCGCTGGCGGTCAGACGGATCATGCCATCCGAGAACCGCCAGCCGTTCACCTGGCCCAGAGGGGATCTGCACTCTTTCGTCTCGGCCTTGAACTCTGGCGGCGACGCCGGTTCCGCATAGAGCTGGATGGCGCAGGCCCCGGACAGGCCGCGGCTCGGCTCAAAGCTGTACCACGTGCCGGAGAGCGCGGTGATGACGTCGTTGTGCTGGGCGTGCGTCGCGCTGGCACAGGCGAGAAACGCGCAGGACATGAGCCAGATGCGTCGGCTCATCGCGTTTGCCGGATCGTGATCTGCCCACCACCGATATTGGTCATGACAGTGGCCGGGACCGAGCCGGCCATACCGCGGCCGATCATCGTGTAGCTGACATCCGCGCCAGCACCGTTGACGTGAAGCGCGCCATCAATGCCGGTGCCGGCCTGCACGAGGACGCCGCGACTGCCGTGGCCCTGCACAAGGACCTCTCCGCGCAGGGCCTCGCCGGATTGGTACAGCTCGCCTGACAGGCTGCTGCCGCGCCCGAGCAGGACGCGGCCCACATTGTCTGTGCCGCGCTGGTCGAGAATGGCCAGTTGGTCCGCGCCGGGGGTCAGGATCGTTGCATGGTTGCGCAAGCCTTCTGCGTCGATGCCGGCACTCCCCATCTGTGACAGCCGAACCTCGGATCGGGAGCCGCTCTGGGTGATGTGCGCCGCGTTGAGTTGTCCGACCTGAAGCGCCGGGTTCGCGTCGAGACCGGGTGACAAACCGTGGACGAGGCTGTCCTGCGCCGCACCCTGATCGGAGAAGAGGCTGTTTCCGGCAGTCAGCGGCGCGACTTGCAAAAGGGAGATGCGGTTGCCGTCCGCAAAGGCAATTCCCGGCCACAGCCAGAGCAAAAGGATAAATCTGCGATCCACGCGCGCCTCCAGTTTCGCCGAAGTCTGCCACAGTCGGGTGGAGGGGCGGTAAACGCCCGCGCTTTCGATAAAGAAATCAGGACAGTTCGCAGTACGGGTCAGCCAAGCACCTCTTGCCCTTGAGGTCCGTTCGGCGGCGGCAGGCGCCGGGCCGTTGGCTGGGGCCCGGGCTGGGTGGCGGCGGGAGGCAACTGTCGCACCTGCATCCGCGGGGCTGGTGGCGGACGGCGCGGTACGGTCGGGCGGACGGTCAAAACGCCGGGGCGGGTGACTTGCAACGGCTCGGCGGCCATGCGCGACACATCGCCGTCGAACTTGGAGCGCAGATAGGCGGCGAGCCAGGCATCCCCCGCGTCGCGGTCCGCAAAGGCCCAGGCGCCGGACATGGCCCCCTCGGCGATCAGGGCCATGACGGCCTTCTCGACGGCCTGTTCCAGCGCGATCTGGCGCGGTTCGTTGCTGGCCTGACCCAGCTCGGCCTCCAGTATCTCGTCCATGGCAACATAGGTGAAGATCGACCCACGGGTGGACGCCGAGGCGATGGGCTTGCGCACGACGACGCTGGCAAGGACTTCACCGGTTTCGGTCGCAAGCAGGCGCAGCGTCACGGTGACCACGTCGAGCTTCCATTTCCGGTCGCCGCCGATCCCAAGGTAACGGGCGCCGTAACCCCCTGTCATCGTGTTGGAATCATAGCCGATAATGGCGCCTTCGATCAGCAGTCCCGACGCGGACAGCGGCCCGAGCACCGAGGCGTCGATCTGGTCCTCGCCCCGGTAGATGCGGCGCATCTCGGTGACGATCTGGCGTTCGCGCAGCAAATTGTCCAGCGCCGAACGGTCCAGAACAGAGAACCAGCGCTTTTCACCTGCGTCCTGGAGCGCCTTGACCAGAATGGCCGCGCCGCCTTGGGACACCGCGCGGCTGAGGTTCTGCGACGTGCTGCTTTCCTTGTATTGTCCGGTCTGGTCTGGAAGGTCGTAAATCGCCACGGTGACACGCTTCTCGGGCATGGGAACGGCCCGCAGTGCGCGGTTCTGCAGCGTCATCTCGCCCAGGGCCGCGGGCATCGGGCTGTCCGGCATCCGCGCATCGTTCAGAGTGCATGCCGCAAGCAAAATCGACACGAGGCAGGCGAGGAGGGGGCGGCAGGTCACAGGTGTGCCTCAGTTCGCGACGAGCAGGGGGACGGAAATTTCTGTCACCGAGCCGTCGAGGGAATCGATAATCGTCAGGTTGATCGCCCCGGAATCCCGGTAGAAGTCGATGGATGTCGTCCCGAAAGTAACGGACCCCTGATCCTGCGGGTTCTCGCCGAACATGGCTTCGACCACTTGGGTCGAGACCGTGGACATCAGTCGGCTTTGCAACTGGCTGACAAACAGATCGGTCTGAGAGCGGGCCGTTGGCTGGCTTGTCGCCCTTGCGGCAGGCGGTTCGTAATCCCACGCGGTCGCATTTCGTTGTGCGGTGGCAAGCCCTTGAAGATGCGTGGAATTCAACGCGCTGCCGCCAAAGCTGGGATTGATCGGCTGGTAGGTCAGGTCCTGTGCCCGAGGCAATCCGGTGGTCAGGAGCAGGAGGCCGGTCACAAGGAGAAGGCGTGTCATATCAACAAATCTCAACCGAACGTTTCCGGCGGAGACTGCACGTGAGGCGCTTAATTAAAGATAAATTGGACGCAAATTTCTTGGGGATTTCGCAGGCCGAATTGCGACTCGACTTTATTGGACGGATTGGTCTACAAAATACGCATGACTCAGAAGGCCCCTGAATCGTCTGGCCGCCGAGGCCGCCCCCGTATCGCGCCCGATCTTTCGGAGACGCGGCAGCGGTTGCTGCGCGCCGGGCTGGAGCACCTGACGGAACGGGGCTATGGCGCCACCGGGGTGGACGAAATCCTGAAGGCCGCAGCCGTGCCCAAGGGCAGTTTCTACCACCACTTCGGATCGAAGGCCGATTTCGGTGCGGCCCTGATCGACGCGTATCACGCTTATTTCGTCGCCCGTCTGGATCGCTTTTTCGGCGACACCGCGTTGCCTCCGCTGGACCGGCTGCGCGCCTTTTGCGTCGATGCGGAAAAGGGCATGGCGCGGCATGGTTTTGTCCGGGGTTGCCTGGTGGGAAACCTCGGGCAGGAGATGGGGGCGCTGCCGGAACCGTTTCGCGCGCGGCTTGTCGCGGTGCTGGAAGACTGGCAGGCGCGGACCGCGCGCGTTCTGTCGCAGGCCGCCGACTCCGGTGGCTTGCGACCGGGGGCTGATCCCGATGCCCTCGCGGTGCTGTTCTGGACAGGCTGGGAAGGCGCCGTGCTGCGCGCGAAGATGGAACGCAGTCCGCAGCCGCTCCAGGGATTCACCAAGACTTTCTTTGAACTTATCGTCTGACAACCGGAGGAACTGATGTTCGACGCAATCCTGATCGACAAGACCGACGACGCCCAGAGCGTGTCTCTGACGCAAGTCTCTGATGACATGCTGCCCGAGGGCGACCTGCGCGTGGACGTGGCCTGGTCCACGCTGAACTACAAGGACGCACTGGCAATCACGGGCAAGGCGCCGGTGGTGCGCAAGTTCCCGATGGTGCCGGGCATCGACTTCGCCGGCGTGGTCACCGAAAGCGCGCATCCCGACTACGCGCCCGGTGACAAGGTTGTGCTGAACGGCTGGGGCGTGGGCGAAGTGCATTGGGGCGGGCTGGCCCGCACGGCGCGCGTCAAAGGCGACTGGCTGGTGCCACTGCCCGAGGGCATCTCGATGCGGCAGGCGATGGAGATCGGAACGGCAGGATATACGGCGATGCTTTGCGTCATGGCTTTGGAGGCGCACGGACTGACGCCCGACATGGGCGAGATCGCGGTGACGGGCGCAGCGGGCGGCGTGGGGTCGGTTGCGACACTGTTGCTGTCGGCGCGCGGGTATGACGTGGCCGCAGTCACGGGGCGCGCGTCGGAAGCGGAGTATCTGAAGGGGCTCGGGGCTGCATCGATTGTCGATCGCGAAGAGCTGTCCGGCAAGGTCCGGGCGCTGAACAAGGAGCGCTGGGCAGGCGGCGTGGACGTGGCAGGCAGCACGGTGCTGGCCAACCTGCTGTCCATGATCCGCTACGGCGGCACCGTAGCGGCCTGCGGGCTGGCGGCCGGTATGGACCTGCCGACCTCCGTGGCGCCATTCATCCTGCGAGGCGTGACCTTGGCGGGTGTCGACAGCGTCATGTGCCCCGCGCCGCGCCGCCGTGAAGCATGGTCGCGACTCGCATCCGAGCTGAACATGACACGGCTCGCTGACCTCTCTGTCGAAGTCCCGATGGACAAGGTGATCGAGACCGCTCCAAATTTCATCGACGGCAAGGTCAGGGGCCGGATCATCGTCCCGGTGGCGCCTGAATTGGGGTGACACGCGAATGCCCCGGTCCGCCGGGGCATTCACCGCGCTGAAACTGCGCGATGGACAAGGGCGATTAAGCGCTTGAAAGCGTACCATTTCCAGATCTGTCGCCTTGGAAGTGGTGCCCGGGGGCGGAATCGAACCACCGACACGAGGATTTTCAATCCACTGCTCTACCCCTGAGCTACCCGGGCACTGGGTGAGAGGCGCTGCCTCTCGGGTGGGGGCGGAATAGCCGAGCCTCAGGGCGGTGTCCAGAGGGAATTCGCAGGTTTTTTCACATCCTTCGCAGATACTTCCAACGGCGCCCGCATCAGGGTATTGGACAGCCCATGACACTCGCTCCGAAAAGCATTGCTGACCTGCTCGACCACGGGTTTGACACCGTGATTGATGTACGCAGCCCCGCAGAATTTGCCGAGGATCACATTCCCGGCGCCATCAACCTGCCCGTGCTCGACAATGAAGAGCGGGCCCGCGTCGGGACGATGTACAAGCAGGAAAGCCCTTTCAAGGCACGCAAGCTGGGGGCGGCGCTGGTCTTCCAGAATGCCGCACGCCATGTGGCCGGTCCGCTGGCGCAGCACGAAGGGGCCTGGCGGCCTCTGGTCTATTGCTGGCGCGGTGGTCAACGGTCCGGCACCTTCGCGTGGATGCTGAAGGAGATCGGCTGGCGGTCGGAGCTGGTGCAGGGCGGGTATCGGACGTTTCGACGTCTGGTGAAGAACTATCTTTACGATGAGTCGCTGCCACACCGGCTTGTGCAGCTGGGCGGATATACCGGCACGGCGAAGACCGCGCTGCTGCCGCTGCTCGCCGCACGGGGCGTGCAGGTTCTGGACCTCGAAGGTCTGGCGCGCCATCGCGGCTCGCTTCTGGGCGAAATGCCGGGAGGGCAGCCTGCGCAGAAAGGATTCGAGACCGCCTTGGCACAGGCGCTGCTGGCGCTCGATCCGGCGCGGCCGGTCGTTGTCGAAGCCGAGAGCAGCAAGATTGGCGAGATCAATCTGCCGCCTGCGCTTTGGGACGCGATGAAGGTCGCGCCATGGGTGGAGGTGGCTGCGCCGTTGGAAGCGCGTTCTCGTTACCTGTCAGAGGCTTATGCGGACATCCTCGCGGATTCCGAGGCTCTGGCGGGAAAGCTCGGGCCGCTGCGCTACCATCGCGGGCATGAGTTGGTGGATGCCTGGTGTGATCTGAGCCGCGCAGGAGAAGTCCTGCGGCTTTGCCAGTCTCTGGCGGAGGACCATTACGATCCGGCGTATCGCAAGGCGATGAAAACCATCGACCCGACCGTTGTCGAGCGGTTCGAGACGTCAGGATTGGATGAGGCTGCGTTGGACAGGCTCGCCGACCGGATTGCCGAGCGAGTGAGCGGGCTTCACGTAACCGAAATCTGACCCGACTGGTCCGTGATCTCGCCGATCTCGACGGCTGGGAAGCCGGCGTCAATCAGGCGCTGGAGGGCATTCGAGCCATGCGGGACTGCGGCCAGAAGCCCGCCGGCGGTCTGCGGATCGAACAGCAGGTCATGACGCGCTGTTTGCGGCAGTTCAGGCATGACCATGCGGTTTTGATCGTGAAGCGAGGCGCGCAGCCCGGTTTCGGCCAAATCGAGCGCCCCCTCCATCAGCGGAACGGCCTGCAGGGACAGGGTCGCGCCGGTGCCGGAATTCACACAGATGTTGTAAAGATGGCCAAGCAGGCCAAAGCCGGTCACGTCGGTCATGGCATGGGCGTCGCGCAGGATACCGGAGGCCTCACGCTGGGACATCATCATCAGGCGTATGGCCTCTGTCACCCAATCGCCCTGCGCCTTGCCCTGCATCTCGGCGGCCATGATCAGGCCTGAGCCAACAGGTTTGGTCAACACAAGCCGGTCGCCCGGGCGGGCGCCGTGCAACGTGATCGGCGCCCGTTCGCAGGTCCCGAGGATGGTAAAGCCGATGGTCATCTCGGCCCCCTGCGAGCTGTGCCCCCCGACGATCTCTGCCCCGGCGTGAGCCATGACTTCCTGCGCGGCGGTCATGATTTCCTGCAGGACACGGGCGGCGATGCGGCCCGACATCTCCTGTATTATGATGTTCGCCGTGGCGGCACGGGGCTGGCCTCCCATGGCCCAGATGTCGCCAAGCGCATGATTTGCAGCGATTTTTGTCATAGCGACAGGGTCGCGAACCATCTCCCGCAGGTGGTCCGTGCTCAGCACGGTTTGGATGCCACCCAAGGCAAAGACGGCGGCATCGTCGCCTGGCAAAGCGTCGGCCTTGCCAGAGCTGGCCTGAAGTGCCGCCAGCAGCGCTGGCTGACCGACTTTCGCCCCGCAGCCTCCGCACAGTGGTTTTCCGCGCAGATACGTGTCGAGTCCCTCTGTATGCTCCTTGGGGATCTCTCGTCTGGCCATGACAGGCAGGTCGCGAAATTTCTGCATGAACGTCTGGTCGATGTGGTTTTTCCAGCGCCAGACCCAAGGCCCGGCGAATGTCAGGCCAAAGCGATCGCCAAGTGCGGATTTTGCGCCAAGTGAAATCAGTTTCAGGTAGTCCGACTGCGGCTTGTACTGTTTCGACGGTGGGCGCCCTCCAAGACGGGCTCGGAGGTTGTCAAAGAGGATCGGAGCCTGGCGAACGGCGTAAACCCCGGCCTTGGGGCGCGGCTCGGCCACCATGTGTGCGCAATCGCCAACGGCGAAAATTCCGGGGGTCGAGGTTTCCAGCGTCTGGCTGACCTCGATGAAGCCATTGTGCAGGGCAAGGCCGGTTCCGGTCAGCCAATCCTGCGGGCGGGCACCCGCGGCACCGCATGTGAAATCGGCGCGGATCAGTCCATTGGCCGTCTGAACACCCTCAGCCGTGATCGAAACGACGTCGCGTCGCTCGTGGATGGTGACGCCTTGGGCGGTCAGCGCTTGCCGCAATTTGTTGGCGGTCCGGTGGGGCAGGCCGCTCAGCACGGTATCGCGCTCGATGAGATGCACCTGCGCGGGCCGGTTTCGGGCTGTCAGCGCGTGGGCGAAGGCCATGGCAATCTCGACACCGGCGACGCCACCGCCGAGGACGGCAACCGAGGCCGGGTCCTGCTTTTCAAGAAAGTCTCGCCATTTTGAGGCAAAGACACCCAAGGGTTTGGCTGGCACACCATGCTCGGCAAAGCCGGGAAGAGCAGGCATTTCGCTGGTGATACCGATGTCGATGGAGGCCACGTCGAAAGCGATACGCGGCCCGGAGGCCAATGTTACGGTGCGGTCCAGCGGGTCGAGATCAACGGCGCGGTCCACCAAAACTCGCGCGCCCGCAAAACGCGCCAGTTTCACAAGATCGATGTCCAGAGCCTCGCGGCTGTAGTGACCAGCGAGATGGCCAGGCAGCATGCCGGAGTAGGGGGCTGTCGGTTCCGGATTTATGACGGTCAGCCGCGTGCCGGGCAGGGGCTGCATGCCCCAGCGTTTCAGAACCAAGGCATGGGTGTGCCCCCCTCCGATCAAAACCAGATCTCTGGTATAGGGGAGTTCCTGCGACTGCATGACAGACATCCTCTTCTGGAGGGGAATCGCAGTCGCTACCTGAGGCAGTTCACCCGATCCCTCCTGTTCCGGCTGTCTCGTCAGTTGTCCTTTCCTACTGCCAGAGGCAAGGCCGCATTTGCGCGCAGCGTTTGTCCAAGGTGAACCTTTTTTCTTTGCGAAGGCGGTTGAACTGCGGTCTTTTTCGTCAGAACAGGACGATATCGTCAGCTTTCGCGGGACGCTTGGGCAGGGCGGGTTTCTCCACGGGCATGGGCTCGACGTCGCCGCTCACCAGAAGCTGTCTGACCCGTCCGCTTGTCGGCCAGAACCGGATACGTCGCGCGGACGTGCCGCCTGTGCTTTCCGCTACGCAGGGAATATCCTCCATGGAAAGGAAATCCTTGGCGAAAGCAGCGTTGGACGCACCAATGTCACGGAGATTGCCCATCATGCTGGCCCCGCCGAACATCTTGGCTTCCAGACGTCGCCGATCCGCCCCGCGTTTCAAGAGCCCGTTGATGAGGAGTTCCATCGCATAGGCGCCGTAGCGGACATTGGCCCCCTCAGCTCCATCGCGACTGGGCAAGAGAAAATGGTTCATTCCGCCGATTTTGCGCGTCGCATCATAGAGACAAACGGCAATGCAGGATCCCAACACAGTGGTCAGAACCTCCACCTCCGATTCCGAGATGACGTAATCCCCCTGGATAACGTTGGTCAGCTTTTCAGGCATTGCGTTCATCTCAACATCTCCCTGCTTCTTGGCAGTTTACTCGTCGCGGTCTGCAGCAACACTGGCCCGATCCGATCAAGTGGCAGAACCTTCTGTGCGGCATCCATTTCAGCAGCCGCGCGTGGCATTCCGTAGACGACAGAGCTTTGCTCGTCCTGTGCGATGGTGAAGGCACCCGCATCGCGCAATGCCTTCAACCCTTCCGCGCCATCACGGCCCATACCTGTGAGCAGGGCGGCCACAACTTTGCCTGCCATCGGAATCGCGGAGTGAAAGAGCATATCGACGGAAGGCACATGTCCTGAAACCGGTTTATCGTGGTCAAGGCCGCAGGTCCGGTCGCGGCAGTCCCGCATGACCAAGTGACGTCGGGTTCCTGCACCGATGGTTACCACGCCGGTGCGCAGCACGGACGTCTCGGAAGCGAGTTCCACCCGCGCACGGCACTGGCGGTCGAGCAGGCCGACCAGGCTTTCGCCGAATCCGGCACCAGTGTGCTGAACGATCAACGTTGGCGGACAATCAGACGGAAAATGTGACAGGATACTCAGCAGGGCATCGACGCCACCGGTACTGGAACCGATCAGTATCACCTGGTCCTGAGACGTCGTATGGCCGATAGCGGGCGTCAGAACCGCATCTTCTTTTGCTTCGCTCCGCATGGCGGGCGGACGCGAGGAAAAAATATTGGGTGCGAAGGTCTTGCTCGCAGCCGGGACGCGCGAAGCGACGGTTCGCGTAAGGCTGAGCAACTGGCGCAGGATGTCCTCTTCAGGAGCGTCCGCCGCGATTGTGAAAAGATCGGCGCTGGATCGGCTCAAGATGTATTTGGGGGGACCCGGGCGCAAAGTGGAGATGGACGCTTTGACGACCAGCCAGCGGATATCCAGCGTGGAAAACAGCGCATGCATTACCTCGAACTCGGGTAATTCAGCCAAGCAATCCGCAATCAGAACGGCGCGTGGAAGTTGAGCCTCAACCTCATTGTAGGTGTTCATGAGATCGCCCGTGCAGGCAACGACCTTGAAGTCCGGGTGGTGCCCGACGATCCGGACGAGCCTGCTTCGCTGAGCGCTGTCCGGAGTCGCGATAACGATACTATGGGCTGGCATTCCGACACCTCTGGCATCACTGCGATCATTGCATTCCATCGCGAGGGACAGGCTTCGCGCTCAGAATAATTCGGCGTGGCCTGAAACCGGGCCGCTCTTTTCCTTGCCTTCCAAACGGACCGCCATGTCCCGTAGGGGAACGGCCTTCAACGCCGGCAGGACGTCCACTTGGCCTATGTCGTCAGTATCTCGAGCCAAATGGACCAGGAAATCCGCCAGAGCGCCGAGCGATTGACGCAACATATCGAGTTCTTGGAGCATAGTTATCGTCTGGCCATCCATCGCCTCCGTCGTGTGGACAAAAACCATGTCCAAGCCGTACTCAAGGCGCTCGAGACGCCCGTACAGCCCCTCCAGTTCTCCAGCCACCCTTTCGGCCGCCAGCTTCAAGGGCAGGCAGTTTGCGGCATTCGGCATCACAGGCGTCCCACGACGCTTTCAATGCATTGTTTCATGGAATCCGAGGTAAACGGCTTCTTGATCATATTGTTCAGGCCGAGTTTCTTTGCCTCCGCCACGATTTCAGGTGTGGGACGCCCGGTGACAAGAATGAAACCCATCTTTTGTGTGGCACCGTGGCTGCGCACAGCTTTCAAAAGGCCTAGACCGTCAAGACCCGGCATATTGTAATCCGAAAGTACGAGATGGACGGGGTTGGAGCCAAGCCTTTCCAGTGCACGTCGGCCGTCGTTCTCGGTGATGTAGTTTTTTATCCCGATGTCATCTAGCGCCTGGGTAATGAGCCCACGGCTTGTCGCCATATCATCGACGACCATGATCCGAAGCGAATCTTTCAAGCTCATTTCATTCTCCTGTTAAGACGCGAGTCGCCCGCCGGACTCGAATTTTTGATAGCTGGTGATGCCGATACCATTAAGGCTCTGGGCGGCTGGGCCTGTCACTCTTTCGGAATGCCCAATGAAAAGGTACCCTCCAGGAGTAAGCATTTCGCGAAAGCGATCCCATAGGCGTTGCTGGGTTTCCTGGTTGAAGTAGATCGCGACGTTCCTGCAAAATATGACATCGAAAGGTCCCTTGAATGGCCATTCGGTCATGAGATTCAGTTCAGCAAAGGTGATAAGATTTCTTGGCGCATCGGACATGGAGAAATTTGTCTCGCTCTTGCTCTCAGTCCATTTCTTTCGCATCTGTTCCGGAATGCCTGTTAGCTCTTCATTTGGATATTCTCCGAGCTTGGCGCGTTCAACTATCTTCGGATCGATATCGGTTGCCAGAATTTTGATGTTCTTGCGTCCTGCGTCCGGAATGGTTTCAAGGACAGTCATGGCAATTGAGTAGGCTTCCTGCCCGGAAGAGCATCCCGCTGACCATATTCTGCCGCGTTTCCCGCTCCCGATATTGGCTTGCATCTGGGGTAGTGCATCGTTCCGTAGCGTTTCGAAATGATGCTTCTCCCGAAAGAAACTTGTGACGTTCGTCGTCAATGCCGAAATAAGTTCTAACCGTTCGTCCCTCTCATCCTGTCGATTAAGCAAATCTAAATATTCAGGAAACGTAGAGATCGCGCGAGCCTTCAATCGCTTGGACAAGCGTGAATAAACGAGAGGCTTCTTGCTTTCAGCCAGATTGAGCCCGAATGCGGATTGCGCAAGCTCTGCAATCGCGCGAAAATCGGAGTCGCTGAAAGGAATGTCCTTTGTGGTATGGCTCACATCGGAGGTTGTCATAAGGCGACGCCCTTTCCCGCATCCAGAACAGCTTCCAGGTTTACGACGCGTACCATAGTGTCGTCGACGGAGATCATTCCGAGTATGCTGTGGCGCGTTGCCTCAGACTTGATGTCCGGCGTTTCTTGGATTGCGCTTTTTTCAACGGAAAGAATCTCCGAAACGGATTCAACCAATAACCCGATTGTCGTACCATCGACCGCTGCCACGATTACCACGTTCCGCTCGTTTGCGGGGGTTTTGCCAAGGCCAAACCGTGCGGAAAGGTCGAAGATCGGAATAACTGCGCCACGGAGGTTCATGACGCCAAGAACATCCGCAGGCGTATGCGGAAGTGCAGTGACCGGAGTCCATCTACGGATCTCCCGGATTTGCGTGATTTCGAGGCAATAGTTTTGCCCACCCGCCGAAAAGGTAATGAACTCGAATTGGGTATCGGCGCGGACTTCAGCTGTTTCAGACATGTCGAAGCTCCATTCTGGTGTGCTGTGCAAAGAGATCTGGCCCTGAGGAATGGCCGAGTTTTATGATTTCTTCCGGGTCAAGGATCAGAGCGATCTTACCATCTCCCAGAATGGTGGCTGCGGATACTCCTGGAATTGCAGCGTAGTTGCTTTCCAGGCTCTTGATCACCACTTGTCTCTGATCGTGGATCGCCGTCACGCGCAAAGCCGTAAGCCCCTGCATTTCGGTGCTGACCAGGAGAAGAATTCCCGCGCCGCTTATGTCTTCCTGGTTTGGCAGGCCAAGGCTCGCCGCAACATCCACAATAGGAACGTATGATCCCCGCACACTGACAACTTCGCTGTCAGTGCCAACAAGATGGATGTCCTTTGGGTTGGGCCGGATCGTTTCCAAGATGGATGAGATTGGGATCACCATGGTTTGATCCGCTACGGAAATAACAAATCCGTCCATTACAGCCAGGGTAAGTGGTAGGACGATGGTGAAGGTCGTGCCCTTACCTTGGGTAGAAGCAATTGACACCCTTCCGCCCAAGGCCTGCACGGCGTTTTTGACGACGTCCATGCCGACGCCGCGCCCAGACAGTGCGGAAACCTGGCCCGCTGTTGAAAATCCCGGAAGGAACAGCAAGTTATCGATTTCCGGATCGGAAAGTTCTGCGTCCGGAGCTACAAGGTTTTTCTCGATCGCCTTTTCAAGAATGCGCTCACGGTTCAAACCCGCACCGTCATCGGAGATTTCGATAAACACGCTGCCGGATCGATGAGCTGCGGAAAGCCGGATGGTCCCTATCGGGTCCTTGCCAGCCACGTCGCGCACTTCTGGCTTTTCAAGACCATGATCGACGGCGTTCCGTACCATGTGTGTCAGCGGGTCTGCCAAGCGTTCGATGACGGTCTTGTCGACCTCGGTCGAGTCGCCGACCGTGACCAGTTTCGCTTTCTTGCCGGTCGCATCAGAGGCTTCTCGAACGATACGCGACATGCGCTGAAATAGCGGTTTCACCGGCTGAGCGCGAATTGCCATGACACCTTCCTGGATGTCGCGCGCCAAGAGCTTGTAAGCTTCCAGCTCGTTCGTCAGGTGTGCAACCGTCGGCAGATCAAGTTCTTCGATACGCTGCGAGATCATGGCTTGGTTGATGATCAACTCACCGACGGTGTTGATCAACCTGTCTACCCGGTCCAAATCCACCCGCAGCGTCGGCTTTGGGCCGCGTGCTTCCTTGCTCGCAGCAGCCGCAGCCGAAGAAGGTGCTTTCGCAGTCGAAGCTGGCGATGGCTCGTCATCCAGATCATCGTCGGAGTCGTGATCTGCGTGGATTACTGCGACTTCGCGGACTTTCGGAGCAGAGACTTCCGGCACGATTGGATCATTCGTTGCCGCTTCGTCCACGCTGACATCGAGGTCGCAGAGACCTTCGACGAATTCGAACACTTCATGCAGCGTGGTCTCGGTTTCCGAGGTCACCAATTGGAGGGTCCACGCGATGACGGCGTCGTTGGGATCGAAGGCATCGAATTCCGGCAGTTTGCCGAGGTCGGCCCAGACCGACAGAGTCCCAAGTTCGGCAAGCGCATCGAAGATCAAAAGCGGCTCATGGCCGTTTTCGTAAAGAGACCGCGCTGGCTTGAACTTGATGGTGAACGTCCGCTCCCCACCCGATGTGGCCTCGGCGGGGACATCTACAGCCGGTCCTTCGAAATCGAGCGTCAGCGCGTCGAAGCTGAACTCCTCCGCAGCGGACTCGCCGCCGAGGTAGCTTTCAAGCTCCTTCATCAACTCGCTTTCGGCCTCTTCGTCGAGGTGGCTGTCGTCCCGCGCCGCAGCGACCAGATCCGATAGCTGGTCACCCGATCGGTGGAACAGCGACATCAGTTTCTCGTCGATCTGCAGTTCCTTGTCGCGGACCTTGTCCATGACCGTCTCGAATGCGTGGGCGAAACCCACCAGGCGGTCGAGGCCAAAGGCCCCGGCTCCGCCTTTTATCGAGTGGACCGCGCGGAACACCGCGTTGATCACTTCCATGTCTTCCGGCGTCTCTTCGAGGCCGGCCAAACCCTCTACGAGGGCTTCGAGGAGCTCTTCGCATTCCTCGAAAAAGGTATCTCTGATCGAATTGCCGCTCATCAGCCCACATGCCCCGTAAGACGCCGCAGCACAGAGACCAGCGACGCGTCATCGAATGGTTTCACAATCCAGCCCGTTGCCCCGGCATTGCGTGCGCGGGCTTTCAGGTCGTCCGAACTTTCGGTTGTCAGCACGAGGATCGGGACATTGGTCCGGTTCGGCCCGCTGCGCAGGGTGTCGATGACGCCGAAACCGTCCATTTTCGGCATGTTGATATCGGTAATCACAACATCAGGGTCGACATCCGGAAAGATGTCGACTCCTTCCTGCCCGTCGCAGGCGGAGTGGAATTCAAATCCCGCGCCTTCCAGAGAAACCCGCAAGAGATTGCGGATGGTTCGGGAATCGTCGATCGCCAGGACCTTGGTCGTCATTGGGGCATCTCCCTGTCGAAATGATCGGATGAGAGCCCAAGCCGTTCGAGCCCTTCACGAAAAACCGGTGACATGTCTGTGACTTCGAAATTCACGTCGTCCACCAGCCATTGTTTCTGTGCCACGAGCAGGAGTTGCAGCCGGTGGGAATCCAGTCGCGAGACGTCTCGGGCGGAAACGGTGACCGGGGATTTTCGGGCATTCAAAAGGAACGAGACGAGCGGATCTTCACCTGATCGGGCGCGCGTCGGTCCTAGAGCGTGAAAACATATGTCTGGCATCGCGAACTGCATCCTTCGTGGCACGGTGTCTGCACAAGGGAGACACGTCTGACGCCAAGCAGGAATACGCACGCTGTCTTAACAAACGGTTCCGAGTTTCAGGGAAACGTCGCTCCTCTTCGAGAGCCATGGCTTGCCGCGGGGAGAGGTCGAACATGGATACCATGGGGTAAACTGAAATATGACATGAAAACATAAGGTTGGGTCGAAAACCGGCAGCAATAATCCCTGCCTGAAGAGGGCGTTCGTCCCAAAGATCTGAGTAACGAAAATTGTTGAGATCGCTGGCGGTGCATGTGTTGCTGACCGCGTTCCGGTGCTTCTTTGTTCATTTCCAAAGCCCGGGAGGATCGGCTGGCCATGCCGTCAGGCATCCCGGCGCATCGTCAGCTGGCATGACAAAGGCCCCCGAAGGGGCCCTTGCAATCCATGTTTGCCATGTCAGGCCGCGTCAGCCTGCTGACCGAAACGCCCGTAGAAGCTCTGGTCCTTGTCTGCCATGTCGCGCAGCAGGTCCGGGCAGTGAAAGCGCGGGCCATGCGCCGCCTCAAGCTGGTCGCAACGCTCGGCGGCATAGGGTGCACCGATCATGTCCAGCCAGCTGAGCGGACCACCGGACCATGGTGCAAAGCCCCAGCCGAGGATGGCGCCCACGTCACCTTCGCGGATGTCCATCAGTACGCCTTCCTCCAGTGCGCGCACGGCTTCGAGGCACTGGACGAACAACAGGCGGTGCTGGACTTCGATCAGCGAGGGCTGTTCATCGGCCTGCGGGTATTGCGCCGCGACCTCTGACGACAGACCACTGCGCTTGCCCTTGTCGTCGTAGTCGTAAAAGCCCGCCTTGGCCTTGCGCCCCAGCCGACCCTGCGCCTCCATCCAGAAGATCACCTCGTCGACCTCGCCATCCGGGTAGGCATCTCCCATCCCGGCCTTGGTCGCGCGGGCGATCTTGGCGCCGAGGTCGATGGACGTCTCGTCCACCAGTTGCAGCGGACCCAGCGGCATGCCCACCATCTTGGCGGCATTCTCGATCAGGGCAGGGGCCACGCCCTCCTTCACCATCCGAATGCCTTCGTTGATGTAGGGGATGATGCAGCGGTTGGCGTAGAAGAAGCGCGCGTCGTTCACGACGATCGGCGTCTTGCGGATCTGGCGGGTGAAATCCAGCGCCTTCGCCACCGCGCGATCTCCGGTTTCCTTGCCCTTGATGATCTCCACCAGCATCATCTTCTCGACCGGCGAGAAGAAGTGGATGCCGATGAACTGCTCGGGGTTCTTCGATGCCTTGGCCAGCTCGGAAATCGGCAGGGTCGAGGTGTTGGTGGCAAAGATGCAGTCCGCATTGGTCACCGCGTCCACGGCCTTGGTCACCTCGGCCTTGATCTTTGGATCCTCGAAGACCGCTTCGACGATCAGGTCCGCATCGGCCAGCGAGTCATAGGAGGTGGTCGCCGTGATACGCGACAGAACCTCTTCCTTCTTCTCGGGCGTGGCCTTTTTGCGGGCAATCCCTTTGTCCATGTAGTCGGCGGTATAGGCCTTGCCGCGATCGGCGGCCTCCTGTTTCTGGTCGATCAGCACCACCTCGATGCCCGCCTGAGCGCTGACCAGCGCGATGCCCGCGCCCATCATGCCAGCCCCCAGCACGCCGATCTTCTTCACCCGCTGGTCCGGCACGTCTGCGGGACGCACGGCGCCCTTTTCCAGCGCTTCCTTGTTGATGAAGAGCGACCGGATCATGTTGCCCGACGAAGGGTTCATCAGGACGTTGGTGAACCAGCGCGCCTCGATCTTCAGCGCGGTGTCGAAGGGCACCAGCGCGCCTTCGTAGACGGCCGACAGCAATGCCTTGGCCGCCGGGTAAACGCCCTTGGTCTTGCCGTTGACCATCGCGGAAGCACCGACAAAGGTCATGAATCCCGCCGGATGATAGGGCGCGCCGCCGGGCATCTTGTAGCCCTTGGCATCCCAGGGCTTCAGGATGTCGGCGTCCTTGGCGTTCAGGACCCAGTCCTTGGCGGCGGCCAGCGGGTCCTCGACCACTTCGTCGATGATCCCGGCAGCCTTGGCCTTCTTCGGGTCGGACAGCTTGCCCTCCAGCAGGAAGGGCGAGGCGATCATGGCGCCCATCTTGCGCACGAGACGCGTAGTGCCGCCTGCGCCGGGGAAGATGCCGACCATGATCTCGGGCAGGCCGATCTTGGCCTTGGGGTTGTCGGCGGCAAAGATGCGATGCGTCGAGAGCGGCAGTTCCAGACCGATGCCAAGCGCGGTGCCGGGCAGGGCGGCGGCGATGGGCTTGCCACCCTTGTTGGTCTTGGCGTCCATGTTGGCGCGTTCGATCTTGCGCAAGACGCCGTGCATCCGCATCACGCCGTCGAACAGCCCGCGCGCCGGGTCATCGCCCGCCATGTCCTTCATCTTGGCGATGATGTTGAGATCCATCCCTCCGGCAAAACTGTCCTTGCCCGAGGTGATGACGATCCCCTTCACCGCCTCGTCTGCCAGGGCATCCGTGACCAGTTGGTCCAGCTCTTCCAGCCCTTCGAGGCTGAGAACGTTCATCGACTTGCCGGGCACGTCCCAGGTGATCACGGCGACGCCGTCGGCGCCCTTGTCCATGGTAAAATCGGTCATCTCTCTCTCCGTCTCTCGTTCGTTGGCGGCGTTCACGCGCGCCTCAATCCAGTTCGAATTTCATGTCCTGGCCGATCCCGGCCTCGCCGCGGGTCCAGGTGATATGGCCCAGCGAGCTGATGATGCGCGCAATGCGCCACTCGCCCGCGCGGCGCTCCAGCCGGAAGGTGGTGATGAAGGGCGTGACCAGCGCGGCACCGTCCTTGAGGAAATGCACTTCCGCCTCGACCACGAAAGCGTCCGGTTCGAGCTCTGTGACGCGCACGATCTTGCGGATGATCTGATCGATGCCACTGTCGCGCGTCGCCGCAAGGTAAAGATCGAAGTCTTCGCGGAATTCAGCTTCGGTGGTCAGCATGTAGCCGTCGCCATGCCGTGGAAAGACACTGGCCGGCGAATGAAAGACAGCGCGGTACGACTCGTATTCGCCGCCGATCAACGCCTGCGTCAGCTTCGCACTGATCGCTTCGAAGAGTTCTTCGAGCGGTTGTGCCGCGGCGGGCGTGCCGTCCAGGGCCGATCCGTCGCGGCGCAGGAAGGTCATCTGTCCGCGATTGACCTCGATCTTCATGTCGAGGTCGGAATACCAGCCGGTCTCGGTCTCCGTATGGGTGCCGATCACCAGGAACACCCCGTCTGCGTCAGAGCGGTTTACAAGATGGTGCCCGTTCGGATTGCCAGCGGGGAAAGCGGCGCAGTCGCCTGCTTGCAGCTCGGTCTCGCCGTCGTCTTCCACCAGCACCAGTGTGCCTTCGGTGACCATGACGAACTCGTCCTGTTTCTCGTGCCAGTGGCGCAGCGAGGACATCGCTCCCGGTGCCAGCCGAACGAGGTTCGCGCCGAACTGCGTCAGCCCGCCCGCGACGGCCAGCCGTCGGGAACTGCGGCCCTTCATGGCGGCGTCATGCGGGGCAGGGTAGCTTGAACCGGTCTGCTCCGGCAACGTGTCGAGGTCGATCTTGGGCATCTCGGGATGTCCTTTCTGTTGGCGGTGCGCCGGGCGTCCCCGGCGCGACGGGCGATGCCTCAGGTATGGCGGTGGGGCAATTCATTAAGCCGGTGCGGGTTGCAGGCAGAACACAGGCGCCAGATGGCGTCCGGTCCACACAGCAGCGTCACCGCGGTCGTATAGGACGGCACCACGAGTGTGGAACCGTTGAGGATATGCGTGCGCACGACACCGTGCATCCGGCCCGGTCCCAGAAGGGCGACCGACTTGACCAGCCGCACCACATCACTGATGCCGCGCACCTTGAAGCGCGTCATGCGCTGGTCGAACCCGGCGCGCAGCTGCACCTCGGTCTCGACCATCTCGGTCGTGTTGCGACCATGCAGGAAGAACGGCAGGTTCACACAGCGCCGCAGGGCGTTGAAATCGCCTTCCAGCTGGGCATTGCCGAACCTGTGCACCACGTCGCGCAGGATATCGATCATGTCGTCCGGCGCGTCGCGCATGGCCGCCCCGAGGATCACGCGGGAATGGCCTTGCATGTGGCCGACGACGTGCTGTCCATGCGCAACCTTCCAGTCACTGGCCTGCCGACGCAGGATGACATGGTTGGGATAAGGGACATCCAAAGGCTCGGTCCCGCAAACGGGCTGTGTCATATGGCTCGCCGCAATGGTGTCAGGGTCGATGAAACGCGCCGCGGAAACCGTGCGGTCCAGCCGTGTGATCCCGAAGGTCGCGTAACTGTCCACCGCGCGGTCAAAGACGTTTCGCACGGCCTCGGGAGTGTCCATCATCGTGGCGCCATCCTCGGTGCCTAGCGAGTAGGGCAGGCCGACGTAGCGCGCAAACCCCGCGTGATCGCCGTGCGCCAGCGCAAGGCCGGTCGCGTTTAGCGATTGCGTGGCGATTTCGCGCGCAAGGTCGGCGCTGCCCGTCATGCTCAGACCCGCTCTATAATCGTGGCAGCGCCCATGCCCGACGCGATGCACAATGTCGCCAGACCCGTGCCCTTGCCAGACCGCTCCAGCTCGTCCAGCAGCGTGCCGATGATAATCGCGCCCGTCGCGCCCAGCGGGTGCCCCATGGCAATGGATCCGCCGTTCACGTTCACCTTGGACGAATCCACGTCGAACGCCTGCATGAACCGCAGAACGACGCTCGCAAAAGCCTCGTTCACCTCGAAGAGGTCGATATCGGAAATGCTCATCCCCGCATCGCGCAGGATCTTCTCCGTCGCAGGCACCGGTCCAGTCAGCATGATGGTCGGATCGGTGCCGATCTTGCAGGTCGCGCGAATGCGCGCCCGCGGCTTCAGCCCGTATTTCTCGCCGAACTCCTTGTTGCCGATCAGCACGGCAGCCGAGCCATCCACGATCCCCGAGGAATTTCCCGCGTGGTGAATGTGGTTGATGCGCTCCAGATGCGGGTACTTCATCAACGCGATGGCATCGAAGCCCGGCATCGTCTCGCCCATGTCCTTGAACGACGCCTTCAGCGCACCCAAGGTCTGCATGTCGGTGCCCGGACGCATGTACTCGTCATGATCGAGGATCGGCAAGCCGTTGATATCGCGCACGGTAATGACCGACTTCTCGAAGCGCTTGTCCGCCCAGGCCTCCGCCGCGCGGCGCTGCGATTCCACCGCAAGCGCATCGGCATCATCGCGCGAGAAGCCGTATTCCGTCGCGATAATATCCGCCGAGATTCCCTGCGGGACGAAATACTTCTCCATGGCCAGCGACGGGTCCAAGGCAATCGCCGCCCCGTCCGAGCCCATGGCCACGCGGCCCATCATCTCGACGCCACCGGCGATATAGGCCATGCCCGCACCGCCCTTCACCTGATTGGCCGCCAGGTTCACCGCCTCCATGCCCGAGGCGCAGAAGCGGTTGATCGCCAGACCCGGAATGGATTCATCCAGCTCCGACGCCAGCACCGCCGAGCGTGCCAGGCAGCCACCCTGTTCCATCACCTGCGTGACGTTGCCCCAGATCACGTCCTCGACTGCGTGGCCGTCCAGCCCGTTGCGCTCCTTCACGGCGTTCAGCACCTGCGCCGACAGCCGCAGGCTGGTCACCTCGTGCAGCGCGCCGTCCTTGCGGCCCTTGCCGCGCGGCGTGCGCAGGGCGTCGTAGATATAGGCTTCGGTCATGGGGTGTTCCTCTCGATCATTCTGGTCCGCGTCTCCCGCGCTTGCCCAAGTCTTGGCCGCGGGACGGGGTCTGGTTCAAGGATGACGTGGCGGCGTTTCAGGTCAACGACGTTCCGTCACGAAATTTCAAAGGGCAGGGGAGACGCGTCACGGACTGCAATCGCACCCGCCGCAGCCATCACAGTCGCCACCGCCCCTGCCGCAGTCCAATGGCCCGCAACTGCAGCAGCCGGGATCACACCAATCGTACCACCGGTTGCGCTTCTGCGCCCGTCGCCGCCGCGCCGCCGCACCCTCGCCGGAGTCACCCTCCCGCTGGGCCCGCAGGTCCATCGCCGCTGCCTTGCAATCCTGCAACCGCTGCCGGATGTCGGGCAAGGCGCCGAACAGACCCGCATCGCGAATGGCATGCTTGGCATAACCGGAACACCCGGTGCCGCCATGCTGAACGGAATAGGCGCAGCGCCAGCCTTTGTGCGGCGACAGCCAACGCTGGTAGACATGGATCGCACCAAGTGCGAAACGGGACAGCATTCCGAAATGACCCCCTCGATAGTCGTCTCGGAGACCAGTTGTACCCGGAAAACGGGCGTTTCCAACCCTCCCGTCCGCGCCCCTGTCAGGCCCGATCCGCCGGGCTGCCCGGCATCAGGTCATACGGCGCCTTCCAGCCCTTCAAACCCTGGATGTTCGACAGCCAGCGGTCGATATTCGGCCACTGCTTGCGATCGAACCCGAATTCCTCCGGGTAGAACAAGTAGCCGCAACAGGTCAGGTCGGCGTTCGTGACGGCATCGCCCACGATCCAGTCGCGCCCGTCCAGATGCTTGTCAAGCACCGCATAGGCACCCTTTAGCCGCCCCTGGTTGAAAGCGATCACCTCGGCGGGTCGCTTGTCCTCGGGGACGAAGTTCATCAGGAAGCGCGTCATGCCGACAAAGGACGACAGCTTGTGGTTGTCCCACAGAACCCAGCGCAACACTTCGCGCTTTTCCTCCGGCGTGGTGCCGCCGAAATGCCCGTAGGTGTCCGCCAGATAGTGCTGGATCACGCCCGACTGGCTGAGCCGAATATCGCCATCCACCAGAACCGGGCATTCCCCCATTTCGTTGACCTGCGTCCTGTACTCCGGACTGCGCGTCTCGCCGTTGAAGAAGTCGACTTTCACCGCCTCCCAGTCCAGCCCCGCCAGCTCCAATGCCAAGGCCGCCTTGTAGGAATGCCCCGATTCACCGAAGCAGTAGAGTTTCATGGTCATCGCGCCGTCCTCCCGTCGCGTTTGTTGTCCGGTGCGGGACCGGGGGTTTCACACCCCCGGACCCCCGTGGAGGTATTTTCAAAGCAAAGAAGCACAAAGGCACAACGAAGGTAACGGGGGATTAAGGTCAATCCCGCTATCGTGACATCACGGTACAGGCTGGAGAGCCGATGACCGTAAGCGGAGAAGCCCCGATCCTAGCCGAAGGGCCGGGCAACGGCAGGAAGGTCGCGCGCAGCCCCGGTTTGGGGTCCGAAATGCGACCTTCCTGTTTCTCTGCTTTTGCAAATACTCAACTTGCGCCCTCGCCGCGCGCGTCCCCGTCAGAAATCGCGCGCGATCAGTTCCTTCATGATCTCGTTGGTTCCGCCATAGATGCGCTGCACGCGGGCGTCCGCCCACATCTCGGCCACGGCGTATTCCTGCATGAACCCATAGCCACCATGCAGTTGCACGCATTCGTCCAGCACTTCGCCCTGCGTGTCCGACAGCCAGTACTTCGCCATGGCGGCCTTTGCCACCGTCAGCTCGCCGCGCAGGTGTTCTACCATGCAGGTGTCTAGGAAGGCGCGCGCCACGGTGGTCTTGGTCTGGCATTCCGCCAGTTTGAACCGCGTGTTCTGAAACTGGGTCAGCGGTCCGCCAAAGGCTTCGCGTTCCTTGCAGTAGGCAATGGTGCGTTCCACCGCGCCTTCCATCGCGCCCACCGCGCCGCATCCGATGATCAGCCGTTCCTGAGGCAGCTGCTTCATCATCTGGTAAAATCCCTGGCCTTCTTCGCCGCCCAGCAAGTTCTCTGGCGGGAGTTCCACGTTGTCGAAGAACAGTTCCGACGTATCCGCCGCGTGACAGCCGATCTTCTCCAGATTGCGCCCGCGTGTAAAACCCTCTGCCCCCTCGGTCTCCACCACCATCAGCGACACGCCCTTGGACCCGAGCGACGGATCGGTCTTGGCCGCCACCACGATCAGGTTTGCGTGTTGCCCGTTGGTGATAAAGGTCTTTTGTCCGGACAACCTGTAGGCATTGCCTTCCTTCACGGCGCGTGTCTTCAACCGCTGAACGTCGGACCCGCCGGAAGGTTCGGTCATTGCCAACGCGCCCACCAGTTCGCCCGTCACCATCTTTGGCAGCCAGCGGGCCTTCTGCTCCTCTGTGCCATAGGCGAGAATATAATGCGCCACGATCCCCGAGTGGATGCCATGCCCCCAGGACGCCAGGTTCGCCCGCGATGCCTCCATCAGGATCACCGCCTCGTGGCCGAAATCGCCGCCTGCGCCGCCGAATTCCTCCGGCACCGAGGGGCACAACAGGCCCAGTTCCCCCGCCTGCTGCCAGGTCTCCGGGTCCATCTGGCCTTGTTTGCGCCATTTGCCATAGAGCGGCTGCCATTCCGTCTCGATGAACTTGCGCGTCATTTCGGCCAACATGGCGTGTTCGTCGGTCATCCAGCTCATTGGGCTTCCTTCTCCCTCATCGCTTGCGTTCGTCCAGATCGGCATTGAACAGCCGAAGCCGGTGGCCCAAGGCTTCGGCATCGGTCACGCTGTCGAAATGTTCGAACAGAAAGGACAGGGCCTCGCCCTCGTCCAAGCCCGCCTCATGGGCGAAGCGCTTGAGGCCACGATAGCCATCCTCGGTCATGGCCACAGGAAAACGTCGCGTCAGACGAAAGCGTTTAGGCATAACGGACCTCCTCGGCGCAGGGCGGATGACCGCCCTGTCGGAAGAGCGGCGGGGTAGGGTGGGTCTGTAACCCACCGTCCCACCATTCCCTCAGAAGTGGTCCGCGTCCAGAGCCATGACCGGATCGGCGCCGCTCTCGATGCGCTTCAGGTGCGTCGCGGTCATCGGCAATTGCCGCGCCATGTAGTAGCGCCCCGTCGCCAGCTTGGCGTTCAGGAACTCGGCATCGCCGTCGCCCGCCGCAAGGCGGTCCTCGGCGGCCACCGCCATCTTTGCCCACATCAGGCCAAGGCAGACATGGCCGAAGAGGTGCATGAAGTCATAGGACCCCGACAGCGCCGCGTTCGGGTTTTTCATGCCGTTCTGCATGAAAAACATGCCCGCCGCCTGCAAATCCTTCGACGCGGCCTTCAACGGCTCACGGAAACCCGCGTCAAAGGCGTCGGAGCGGCCCTTGGTCTCCTTTATGAAGTCCGTCACCATGGCGAAGAAGGCCATCACATGCTTGCCGCCGTCCTGCGCCAGCTTGCGGCCCACGAGGTCCAGCGCCTGCACGCCGTTCGCGCCTTCGTAGATCATGGCGATCCGGGCATCGCGGGCGAACTGCGACATGCCCCATTCCTCGATATAGCCGTGGCCGCCGTAGACCTGCTGCGCGGCGGTCGCCATCTCGAAACCCTTGTCGGTCAGGAAGCCCTTGATGACCGGGGTCAGCAGCGAAATCAGCCCCATCGCCTTGGCATCGTCGTTGCGATGCGCGCGGTCGATCATCTGTGCGCCCCAGTAGGTAAAGGCCCGCGCGCCCTCGTTGAAGGACTTCTGATCCATCAGGTTGCGGCGGATATCCGGGTGCACGATCAGCGGATCGGCGGGGCCGTCGGGGTTCTTGGCCCCGGTCACGTCGCGACCTTGCAGGCGGTCTTTCGCATAGGCCAGCGCGTTCTGGTAGGCCACTTCGGACTGCGCGTAGCCTTGCAGGCCCACGCCCAGACGCGCCTCGTTCATCATGGTGAACATGGCGCGCATACCCTTGTGTTCCTCGCCCAGCAGGTAGCCGGTCGCCCCGTCATAGTTCATGACGCAGGTCGAGTTGCCATGGATGCCCATCTTCTCCTCGATCTTGCCGACCGAGACCGCGTTGCGCGCGCCGGGCTGACCGTCCTCGACGATGAACTTCGGCACGATGAACAGCGACACGCCCTTGATGCCCTCGGGCCCGCCGGGGATCTTGGCCAGCACGAGGTGAATGACGTTCTCCGACATGTCGTGATCGCCGGCCGAGATGAAGATCTTCTGACCCGTCACCTTGTAGCTGCCATCCGCCTGCGGTTCGGCCTTGGTGCGCATGAGGCCCAGGTCGGTGCCGCAATGCGGCTCCGTCAGATTCATGGTGCCGGTCCACTCGCATGTGACCATCTTCGGCAGGTAGGTCTGTTTCTGGTCGTCCGTGCCATGGGCATGGATGGCGCTGTAGGCACCGTGGGTCAGGCCCTGGTACATGTTGAACGCCATGTTCGCTGCCGAGAACTGCTCGCCCACGGCGGTCGCCACCACATACGGCAGGCCCTGGCCGCCATATTCCGGGTCGCAGTCGAGCGCCGTCCAGCCGCCTTCACGCACGGCATCGAAGGCTTCCTTGAAGCCCTTCGGAGTACGGACCACGCCGTTTTCCAGCACGCAGCCCTCGGTGTCGCCCACCACGTTCAGCGGCGCGGTCACGTCGCGGGCCACCTTGCCCGACTCCTCGAGGATCGCTTCCAGCGTCTCGCGGTCAAGGTCCTCGTAGCCCGGAATGTCCGCTTCGCCCACTTTCAGCAGGTCATTCAGCACGAACATCTGGTCTTTGACAGGTGCGGTGTAGCTCGGCATGGCTCTCTCTCCCGTTAACGTTCCCGGTCCCTCGTCCCGGTCAGGTCCGCGGCGTGGTTATTCCGCCGCGGCCTTGTTCTCCATCGAGGCGATCATCTTCGCGCCCCATTCCATCTGGTCCTTCAGCTCGCCGATGGCGGCATCCAGTTCCTCACGCTGCCGGATCATCTCCGCCATGCGCGTTTCGGCAATCTCGTAGGCCTTTTCCAGCTGGCTGCGCTGCTGGTCGCCCACGGCATACAGGTCAAGGAGCTGGCGAATGTCCTCCAGGCTGAACCCAAAGCGCTTGCCGCGCAGGATCAGCACGAGGCGGGCGCGTTCGCGTTTCGTGTACAGACGCTTCTGGCCCTCGCGGATGGGGGAAAGCAGCTCTTTCTGTTCGTAGAAACGCAAGGTGCGCGGGGTCACCTCGTAGGCGTCACACATCTCCCGGATCGTCATCAATCGGTCTTCTGTCATCGTCGCATTTCCTTTGGTGTCACAAGGATGACGCGGGAAGTGCGAACTCCGATCCCTTCCTACAATGGGAAAAATCGTTGACGTAACTCCTACGCTACGTCACTTCGCAACTTACGTAACTTCCCGCAAGGCCACCCGTCGGTTGTTGGAATTTTGTTACAAACGGTCAGGGGGCGCCGGGTAGGGTATTCCAGACCCTGCCGTCAACGATCCTCAAACCGCTTTGGTTACTGTGAAGGTACTGTTCAGGTCACGATTCGAGCGAGGCCGCCGTATCGTCCCGAAGCGCTTTGAGTTCGCCCATGGCGTCCTCCAGCTGCTGTTTCTGCTCCGCCAGTTCGGCCAGCTGCCGGTCTGCCATCTGGATCCAGGCCCGCATCTGCGCCGCAGTGCCTTCCTTCTCGTAGATCAGCAGCCACTGCCGGATGTCTTCCAGCTGGAAGCCGAACTTGCGGCCACGCAGGATCAGGGTCATCCGCGCCACTTCGCGCGGGCCATAGAACCGCGAGCGGCCCTCCTTTTCGGGGGTGAGCAGCTCGATATACTCGTAATACCTCAAGGTGCGCGGAGTCACATCGAACTTCGCACACATCTCCTTGAAGCTCAGACGCACATCTTCCATCGTTTCGCCTCGCTCTCGTCCCCGGCGACAAGCTATGCCGCCGCGTCGCGAAGGACAACAGCCCCCGCGTCAATTGACCCCGCGTTCCGTGCATGTCACCGTTTGCACATATCGCAGCAGGACAGACCATGACCGCCGACAAGAGCCGCATCGCCAAGCAGTTCATTGAAACCATCCCGCATTCCCGCGCCCTGGGCATGAAGATCACCGAGATCGGAGACGGCGTTGCCGTGATCGAAATGCCCTATGACACCCGGTTCATCGGCGACCCCGAGACCGGCGTGATCCACGGCGGCGCGGTCTCGGCGCTCATGGACACCTGCGGCGGCGCCGCCGTCATGAGCCATCCGCGCGCCCCCGCAGGCACCGCAACCATCAACCTGCGCATCGACTACATGCGCCCCGCCACCCCCGGCCAGACCATCCGCGCCCGCGCCGAGTGTTACCATATCACGCGCTCCGTCGCCTTTGTCCGCGCCACGGCGCTGGATGACGACGACGACCGCCCCGTGGCCACCGCCACCGGCGCCTTCACCGTCGAGGCCGGCAACCGCGACACGATCGCCGGACCAAAGGAGGGCATCTGAATGGCGCGCAAGGCCCCCGAACCCGTCCAGGTGGTGAAACAACGCCGCGACGCCGCGCTGTCTGCGCTGGTGCATGGCGTTCCTTACATCCAGTGGCTCGGCGTGCAGTTCGACCGGCGCGGCGATGAACTGACCGCCGTGCTGCCCTTCCACGAAGAGCTGATCGGCAACCCTTTCCTGCCCGCGATCCACGGCGGCTGCACGGCGGCCTTCCTGGAAATCACCGCGATGATTACCCTCAACTGGACCTGGCTCTGGCCCGACATCGAATCCGGCAAGCTCGACGCGCAGGAAATGGCCGCCGGGAAACTGCCGCGCCTGCCAAAGACCATCGACTTCACCGTCGACTACCTGCGGTCGGGCCTGCCGCGCGACGCCTATGCCCGCGCCTTCGTCACCCGCTCCGGGCGGCGCTACGCCTCGGTCCGGGCGGAAGCCTGGCAGGACAACCGCGACAAACCCTTTGCCCAAGCCACGGCGCATTTTCTGATGCCCCGGGACGAGAACGGTTGACTCACCACGTCAAGGAGGTTTCGGCCCGCTGACGCGGCCCGACCGACGCGCGCTAAGCGCGCGCTGAATGCCTGCGGCAAAGGGGGCGCTGCCCCCTCGGCCTGTGGCCTCACCCCCGGAGGTATTTGGACCAAGAAGAGCACAACGCGCGCCTTTCTGCTTCTTTGGTTTTCCAAATACCCTCGGGGGAGTCCCGTAGGGACGGGGGCAGCGCCCCCTCCTTGACCTTTCCGCGCGCCGGGCTTCATCTGTGCTCAAGAGCAGGCAAGGTATTTTCATGGACGCGCCCGGACATTCCCCGATCACCCACGCCCGGGTGCTCAAGATCGCCTTTCCCATCCTTCTCGCCAATGTGACCATTCCGATCCTTGGTGCCGTCGATACCGGTGTCGTGGGTCAGATCCCCGAGGCCGAGCCCATCGCCGCCGTGGGCGTCGGTGCCATCGTGCTGACCTCGGTCTACTGGATCTTCGGCTTCCTGCGCATGGGCACCGCCGGGCTGACGGCGCAGGCCGTGGGGCAGCGCGACCGATCCGAGGTGGCGGCGCTGCTGACGCGCTCGCTGATGATCGGCTTTGTCGGGGGGCTGGCGCTGATCGCGCTGCAATCGCTGCTGTTTGCCGCCGCCTTTGCGCTGTCGCCCTCCGGTCCCGTGGTCGAGGGTCTGGCGCGCGATTACATGCAGATCCGCATCTGGTCCGCCCCCGCCGCCATCGCCATCTACGGCATCAACGGCTGGCTCATCGCGCAAGAGCGCACCCGGCATGTGCTGATCCTGCAGCTCTGGATGAACGGGGTGAACGTCGGGCTGGACCTGCTGTTCGTGCTGGGCCTCGGCTGGGGCGTCAGCGGTGTCGCCATCGCCACCTTCATCGCCGAATGGTCCGGCCTTTTGATGGGGCTGTTCCTGTGTCGGGCGGCCTTCCGCGTGCCGGACTGGCGCGACTGGCCGCGTGTCTTCGACCGTGTCCGGCTGAAGCACATGGCCGTGGTGAACACCGACATCATGCTGCGCTCGCTGATGTTGCAGGCGATCTTCACCTCCTTCCTGCTGATGGGCGGGCAGTTCGGTGCCGTGACGCTGGCCGCCAACCAGGTGTTGTTGCAGTTCCTCGGCATCATCTCCTATGCCCTCGACGGCTTTGCCTTTGCCGCCGAGGCGCTGGTGGGGCAGGCGCTGGGCGCGCGCGCCTCGGGCCAGTTGCGACGCGCCGCCGTGCTGACCAGTGGCTGGGGGCTGGCGTGCAACGTGCTGTTCGCGCTGGGCTTTGCCCTGGCGGGGGGCTGGATCATCGACCTCATGGCCACCGATCCCGAGGTGCGGGCCATGGCGCGGCAGTTCCTGCCCTGGCTGGTGGCCGCGCCGGTCGTGGGGCTGGCGGCCTGGATGCTGGATGGCATCTTCATCGGGGCCACGCGCACCCATGACATGCGCAACATGATGGCACTGTCCTTCCTGGCCTATGCGGCCTCGGCCTACCTGCTGATCCCTGTGATGGGGAACCATGGCCTCTGGGCGGCGCTGCTGATCAGTTTCGTGGCGCGCGGCGTGACGCTGGGCCTGCGCTACCCGGCGCTGGAGCGGGCTGCGGCCTGATTCACTCTGGTCTTTGGCGGGGCTTCTGGCCTATGCAAGGCCGATACGAAAAGGGAGAGGCGCAATGGACGATCTCGTGAACAGCTTCATGACCGGACCCGATGAAAAGGGTCGTTTCGGCATCTTCGGCGGGCGCTTCGTGTCCGAAACCCTGATGCCGCTCATCCTCTCGCTCGAAGAGGAATACGAGAAGGCCAAGACGGACGAGACTTTCTGGGCCGAGATGGACTGGCTGTGGAAGCATTACGTCGGCCGTCCCTCGCCGCTGTATTACGCCGAGCGCCTGACCGAACGTCTGGGCGGGGCCAAGATCTACCTCAAGCGCGACGAGCTGAACCACACCGGCGCGCACAAGATCAACAACGTGCTGGGCCAGATCATCCTTGCCCGCCGCATGGGCAAGACCCGCATCATCGCCGAGACCGGCGCGGGCCAGCACGGCGTGGCGACGGCGACGGTCTGCGCCAAGTTCGGCCTGAAATGCGTGGTCTACATGGGCGCGCACGACGTCGAACGTCAGCAGCCCAACGTCTTCCGGATGAAGCTGCTGGGCGCCGAGGTGGTCCCCGTGACCTCTGGCCGTGGCACGTTGAAGGACGCCATGAACGATGCGCTGCGCGACTGGGTGACCAACGTGCGCGACACCTTCTACTGCATCGGCACGGTAGCGGGCCCGCACCCGTACCCGGCCATGGTCCGCGATTTCCAGTCGATCATCGGCAAGGAAGCCAAGGAGCAGATGATGGAGCAGGAGGGCCGTCTGCCCGACACCATCATCGCCGCCATCGGCGGTGGCTCCAACGCCATGGGCCTGTTCTACCCGTTCCTCGACGACCCGGAGGTCAACATCATCGGCGTCGAGGCCGGCGGCAAGGGCGTGAACGAGAAGATGGAGCATTGCGCCTCGCTGACCGGCGGGCGTCCCGGCGTGCTGCATGGCAACCGCACCTACCTGTTGCAGGACGACGACGGGCAGATCCTCGAAGGGTTCTCGATTTCCGCAGGTCTCGATTACCCCGGCATCGGACCGGAACATTCCTGGCTGCACGAGGTCGGTCGCGCGCAATACGTGGCGATCACCGACAAGGAAGCGCTCGAAGCGTTCCAGCTGTGCTGCGAGACCGAGGGAATCATCCCCGCGCTGGAGCCCTCGCACGCGCTCGCTCACGTGATGAAGATCGCGCCGGACCTGCCCAAGGACCACATCATCTGCATGAACATGTGTGGTCGCGGCGACAAGGACATCTTCACCGTGGCGAAACACCTCGGGTTTGAGATGTGATAAGATACTGAAAAGAAAGGCCCTAAACCTCAGTTTAGGGCCTTTCCCCTAAAGTTTATTGCGGGGACTGAAAGTTTCGACCAAGTCTTGGCACAGGTACGGTGGTGCGCATGTCGGGACCTGGAGACGCGAAGTGAATGTCCCCAAAACCTGCTCCGCGTGCGGCAAGCTTTCGGGTGTCCGACAGTGTTTGCGGCGCACCACCGTGCTAATCCAGTCATGATGTGGTAGTGTCTCTTGAGGCCGGAGACCTTCGGATCATCGGATGCAAAGAGGGGGAATGCCGGTGCGGAAAGTTTTTCTCGCGATCTCGACCATGCTTTCAATAGCAGCGCAGTCCGCAACGGCGCAGACCGCGCTTGAGCAGGTTGTGGATCAGCTGCAGCAACAGAACTTTTCCCGGATCGAGGTTCAGCGTACCTTTCTGGGGCGTTTGCGTATCACTGCTGCACGCGGTGGGGTGGAGCGTGAAGTCGTCCTCAACCCCTCGACGGGTGCCATCCTGCGAGATTACTCCACGTCGAGAGGTGGAGATGATGGCAAAGCAGCGCCTGATCTTGCCCCGGGTCGTGAGGATCGCAACGTTGCCCGATCCGACGAGCGGACTGACAGGCAAGCTCATGCGGAGCGCTCCGAAAAGCCGGAAAAATCAGTAGACAAAGACCGATCTTCACCCCCGGACGAGAAGCCCGAGCGCGACAACAGGGACGGCCCGGAGCCTTCGTCTCATGATCGAAAAGACCGAGACTGACCCTCACCCTCCGTTCAGGGGTTCATGAAAAGGCACACCATCTCCAGTGAAGTTCCCGTTTGTCTTTGCCTTGCTGATGCTGCTGCAGCTGGTCTGCGGCGGTTTTCTTTTGCTTGACGTGCTGGCCTCGGTGTTGGGCATCCAATATACCCCGGTTTCCTGGACCGTGATGGAACTCATCCAGATCGGTGCGATTGCGGGACTTTTGCTGGGTGTTCTCGGCAGTGCTGCGTTGATGCTGCAGGCTATGCGACGGCAGCAGGATGCGGAATCGCGTCTGCGCCTGGCTTCCGGGGCCTTCATGGAGGTTATCGAAGAGCGTTTTACCGAATGGGGGCTCAGTCCGGCCGAGCGCGATGTCGCCATGTTCTCGATCAAGGGGCTGTCTACGGCCGAGATCGGAGTGTTGAGGAAAACATCAGAAGGCACTGTAAAGGCACAAACAAATGCCATCTATCGAAAGGCCGGAGTCTCCGGTCGCGCGCAGCTTCTGAGCGTGTTTATCGAGGATCTTCTGGAGCAACCGCTACAGGGCGACACAAAGGCGGCCTGATCTGTGGATAACACGGTGGATTGATTTGCTTTGTGCAATTTCAGTCAGCCAGATCAGCCGTCGAGGCTATTATGGGTGGCTTTTGTGCAGTCCTAGCTGGTCTGGTAAAGGTTGAGCACATCCAGCGGAACAATATCCAGCGCGCTTTGGTGCGTCGCATGCAAGTTGACCAATGGAGCGCATCCCTCGTCATGCGCCTGCAAGAACCGCCCCGCACACAGGCACCAATGATCGCCCGGTTTTAATCCGGGGAAGCTGTAAGCGGGCATCGGAGTGGAGAGATCGTTCCCGACGTATTTCGAATAGGCCAGGAACTCCGCAGTCATGACGGCACAGACGGTATGGCTGCCATGATCTTCGGCGCAGGTGTTGCAGGAACCATCCCGAAAGAAACCAGTCAGGGGATCGGTCGAGCAGGGCTGAAGAGGCTCTCCCAGCACGTTGATTTGCGGCTCTTTTTGCATCTCTCAGTCCTCACTTCCCGGCAATCAAGCGCATCATGTTCAGGGCATCGTCAAAGGCGCCGGCCTCGCGAAAGTTCCTGTCAGCGGCATTGATGGCGACGACTGTTCCACTTTGACGGACAACATAAACATACTGCCCGTAGACCCCACGCGCCATGAATTCCCCGTCATGGCCGTCCGCAGGGATCCACCATTGATAGCCGTATTGCAGCTTGCCCGGAGCTGTGCGCGCCGAGGGCTGCGTGCTTTCACGAACCCAGGCTGCAGGCACGATCTGACGTCCCAGGAACGCCCCGTCATTGCGAAACATCTCACCCATGCGGGCGTAGTCCCGTGTCGTCAGGTTCAATCCGCCCAGGGCGAAGGCCACACCGTAACCATCTGACAAATAGTACGGAGTCCCATATGTCCCCAAGGGCCGCAAAATCTTTTCCGCAAGCAGATCCGGCAGAGACCGCCCCGTCGCCGCGCGCGCAACCATCCCCAGAACATGCGTGTCGATCGAGACATACTGCCATTCGACGCCAGGTTCCCGCTCGCGCTCGTCGAGGTTTGCGGCAAAAGCATCCATCGAGCCGCCGAGTGCCAAAACACGGCCCATCTTGTTGATGTCGCTCCAAAAGTCGAGATAGTCCTCGTCGAAGGACACTCCTGAACTCATCTGCAGCACATTGCGGATCGTGGCACCGTCGTAGGCTGATCCCTTCAACGACGGCACGTAGTCGGTCACTTGGCGGTCGATGTTGTCCACATGACCTTCGGCGACGAGAATGCCGAAAAGGCCAGACAAATAGGACTTGGCCATGGACCAGGAGATGCGTTCATCCTCTTGACCGGTTCCAAGATGATAGCTTTCATGGACGCGCTGCCCGCGCTTCAAGACGACGATGCCCGTGATCGCCCGTCTCTGGAGCCAGTCTTCCCACCCCTCGGGCAGGTCCATCTGAGCGCCCTCGGGCAGGGGCGTGGGTTTCGCGTCCATTGGCATGGGAACGCTGTGGAACAACGTGTCCATGTGACTGAAGTTGCTGACAATCCTGTCCTCGGCGAACAACGAGTTGACCGCCATCAGCCGGGTGATGTCCTCGTGCTTCCAGGCCGCAATAGCGGCGATCCCGACAGCCAGCGCCGCCAGCACATATGCAATTCGGCGCAGCATCAGCGAAATTTGTCCGCAAGGCGTTGCATCGGACTGCGCTCATCGAGCTCTGGCTCTGCTTGCGGGGCGACAGTCTCCGGTTTCTGCGTTTTGGATGACCGCGGTGGAGCGGTGCGCAGTGCAACGGCGTTCTGGAATCCGGACTGGTCGCCGTCGGCCAGGGCCGGAGCGCCGTCGGACAATCCGCGCAGCAGATCGTCCAGCCACTCCTGATCGGCCTTGTGAAAATCATGCAGCACGTAGGCCGCAACCAATTCCTTGCGGCCCGGATGACCGATGCCTAGTCGGATGCGCCGGTAGGCCTCGCCGATATGCGCGTGGATCGAGCGCAGTCCGTTGTGGCCGGCATGACCGCCGCCCATCTTCACGCGGCATTTGCCGGGCGCAAGGTCCAGTTCGTCGTGGAAAACCGTCACGTCGCCGGGCTCGAGCTTGTAGAAACGCATGGCCTCGCCGACGGACTGGCCGGAAAGGTTCATGAAGGTTTCGGGCTTCAGCAGCAGCACCTTGTCGCCACCCAACCGCCCCTCGGCGCACTGCCCCTGGAACCGCGCCTTCCACGGGCCGAAACCGTGATCCTCGGCGATGCGGTCGAGGGCCATGAAGCCGATGTTGTGCCGGTTGCCGGCATATTTGCTGCCGGGATTGCCGAGGCCCACGAATATCTGCATGTCACCCTCCGTTCGCGCGCGACCCTTCTACGGCACCCGCGCCAAACGGAAAAGGCCCCCGCGTGAGCGAGGGCCTTCGTAACGCTCAAAGAGGGGAGGATTACGCCTCCGCTGCCTCTTCTTCTTCGTCGTCAGCCGATGCTGCCAGACCCGACGGGGCCGAGATGTTGGCGATGACAAAGTTACGGTCCACGGTCGGCTTCACGCCTTCCGGCAGGGTGACGTCGTTGATGTGAACGATGTCACCGATCTTGAGGCCGGAGAGGTCGACGGTGATGTGGTCCGGAATCTCACCGGCCAGCACGTTCAGTTCGACTTCGGCGCGAACGACGGTCAGGACGCCGCCCTTCTTGATGCCGGGGGCCGCTTCGTGGTTGATGAACTCGACCGGAATGAACAGGTTCACCCGGGAGGTGCGGCGCAGGCGCATGAAGTCGATGTGCGTCGGCAGGTCCTTGACGATGTCGCGCTGGACGTCGCGGCAGATGACGCGGACGTCTTCGTGGCCTTCGACTTGCAGGTTCCACAGGGTGGACTTGAAGCGGCCGTCCTTCAGTTTCTTGAAGAGGACGTTGAAGGGCATATTGATCGGGAGCGGCTCTTTTTCGCCACCGAAGACGATGCCCGGCACCATGCCGTCGCGGCGTGCCTGACGAGCGGCGCCCTTGCCTGTCCCCGTCCGTTCGATTGCCTGAAGATCAGGGATCTCACCAGCCATGTTGATTCTCCATATGATTAAGGGGGTGCCTCCAAGGCTGTCACCCCGCATGAAGGCGTGCCTTTAGGATGGATCGGGGGGAAAGACAAGAGGTTTCGCGGCGAAACCTGGGGGATTTCGGGGGGTGGGGCCCCGGGTGAAAGCTCGACAGGTTTCGCGGCGAAACCTGAGTCGTGTTTTCAATACGTTAATAGGGGAAAAGGTTGAAGAGGGGTGAGGGGTGCGGGCGGTGGGTTTGGGGGGGTGGTGAGGGGGGGGCAGGGTGGTGGGTTGGCCGGGGAATTGGGTTGGTGGATGGGGGAGGCCCCGAGTCAGGTTTGGGCGAGTGGTGGGGGGGCGATGTAGGGTGCGTGGTTTCACGCACCGATGCCGTGCGGTTTGTATGGGGGATGGTGCGTGCGGAGCACGCACCTTACGGCTTGCTTCACGCACAAATGGCGGGCAGCTTACAGGTGGGTGGTGCACGAAACACGGATGCAGATTTGCGCGGGCGTCGAGTGTTGTTGGTGCATGTGAAGCACGCAGCCTACGGCCTTCTACAGGAGTGATGAGTCAGTCATTTCCATAATCTGGCTCGTATTCAAGCTCTCTCTCAGCCGACTCAACATGGCTCGTTTCGATACCTGCAAGACTGATTTCGTCATATCCTTCGAGTTGCAGCCCGCAAACCCTACACTCGAACTCTTCGGCAACGAAGTACTGATGGACCGCTTCCCAAGCGCTCCATTCATCTCCGTACTGATCAAGGATTTCCTCTTCTACTAGGTTTCCCCCGATAAATGCATCGGCAGAACACGACGGACACGGTTGTTCCCAAACTTGTTCGTACCTGTGTAACAACTTTTTAAAATCCCAGGCGCTTAGTCCGTGCGATTCTTCGATTGCCGATTCTTGATCCTTGCGTTTTCTCAAGGAAAATTCATCTTTGCGGCGCTGTATTCTGGTGGCGATGGCGTCGGTCTTCGCGTGTCTTGCTTTCTCAAGTATTTCGGCGGGCGTTTTGGCATCGTGTGTGCCTAGCCAATCCTCCAACGTCTTACCCATGTGCAGTAGGACGACTTCTACCGAGTACCAGAATTCGGCTTCCCATTTGCCTTTTTGGATCGCGGCAAATGGCGATTCTCCGGAGTGCAGTTCGGAGTTTCTTCGAAATGAAACTTGATTGCAAAATTTTTCAACCTTCTCATCAAATGCGGGAATTATCTTTTGCAGTCTTTGGAAAAGGGTTTTGGCGGTAATCGTCTTTATGTCGGTTGAGGCTTTCAAGCCTACCGCGGCAAATAATGATTCAAAATGTGTGGGATCTGAAACCAAAGACCGGTGGATCGTAGCTAGGGCTGATTTACCTAGCAGTTCGAGTGATAGAGACGCCCACAACTGATATTCTTCATCCTCACTCTGGGAGTGTCTGATAAGCGCACGCTTGATGTATACTTGGGATTTTGCATACAGTGCGTTTGGATCGAGGGCGGGTGTCGTTGGTCCCATCATGAAATTGCTATCCTTGTCAATGCTCTGCTGTCATGATGCGCTTCAATGCTCGCCCGCGCGTGAAGAAATCGCCAATTATCAAATATGAGTGTTTTGTCAGGTGACCATAATATGCGAATTGCGTTTGTTGAATTTATCTGTTTCGTAAGTGTGGACTTTGCGTCTGTGGCGTGCTCGTCAATGGGGCGCATGCACTCTTCATCCCATCGAAAACATTCTGCTGACTCGTCTGTAATTTTTGTGTAGAACGAATGCTTTCCATTCTTCACTTGAAAAATACCTGACGAAATTTTGAGCCGTTCGTCAGAGTCTAGATTGAACCTATTTGTATCCAGAAGCAGGGTGGGGGCTACATTCAATGTGTTGCCATCAAATCGCAGAATTACATAACGCGGTGGAGTTGTAAAGTGAGCGCCGTCGGTGTGAAAAGGTAGAGAATTCAGTCCATGACGCGCGCTCAGTGATTTAGGAGCGGCGCAGTCTGGGACGGTAGGGTGTAAAGTATCTATGAGCTTTCCGTACCTTGACGGCTTTGGCCTGCCAAGTCGCATCGCAAGTTCAAGCAGTGCACTCGAGTCACGAAGTATTTTTTCGCTCAAAATGATGTATCCGAGTCGCCGTAACCTGCCGGTTTCGCCGTCTGTGAGGGCGTTCATGAATCACCCCCACTCCCCACTAAACCCCTTCGGCACCATCAAAATATCCCGGTCCACCGTGTTCACGTCACGGTGGCCGCAGAGGGCCATGGACATGTCCAGTTCCTTGTGGATGACTTCGAGGGCGCGGGTGACGCCGGCTTCGCCCATGGCGCCCAGTCCGTAGATGTAGGCGCGGCCGATCCAAGCCCCCTTGGCGCCCATGGCGACGGCTTTGAGCACGTCCTGGCCGGAGCGGATGCCGCTGTCGAGGTGGACTTCGATCTTGTCGCCGACGGCGTCCATGATCGGCTCCAAGGCGCGGATGGAGGAGAGGGCGCCGTCGAGCTGGCGGCCTCCGTGGTTGGAGACCACGATGGCGTCGGCGCCGACGTTACAGGCCTCGAGAGCGTCGCGGGGGTCGATGATGCCCTTGATGATGAGGGGGCCGTCCCACATCCTGCGGAATTCGCGGATGCGGTCCCAGTTGAGGGATTGGTCGAAGCTTTCGTTCGTCCAGGTTGTGAGGGAGCGGGGGTCGGTGACGCCGTGGGCGTGGCCGACGATGTTGCCGAAGAAGTGGCGTTTGGTCTGGAGCATCTCGAGGCCCCAGCGGACTTTGGTCGCCATGTTGGCGACGGATTTCACGGTGAATTTGGGCGGGGCGGAGAGGCCGTTTTTCAGGTCCTTGTGGCGTTGGCCGAGGAGTTGCAGGTCGACGGTGATGACGGCGGCGGAGCATTTCGCGTCCTTTGCGCGGGCAAAGAGGCGCTGCATGTAGTCGTCGTCCTTCAGGGTGTAGACCTGCATCCAGAAAGGTTTGGAGGTGTTGGCGGCCACGTCCTCGATCGAGCAGATGGACATGGTGGAGAGGCAGTAGGGGACGCCGAATTTCTCGGCTGCCTTTGCGGCTTTGATCTCGCCATCGGCGGATTGCATGCCGGTGAGGCCGACGGGGGCGAGGGCCACGGGCATGGCGACGTCCTGGCCGATGAGCTGGGTGCGCGTGGAGCGGTTGGCCATGTCGATGGCGACGCGCTGGCGGAGGTAGATCTTGTCGAAGTCGGAGGTGTTCTCGCGGAAGGTCTGTTCGGACCAGGAGCCGGATTCGCAGTAGTCGTAGAACATCTTGGGGACGCGGCGGCGGTGGATGCGCTTGAGGTCGTCGATGTTGGTGATGACGGGCATGGGGGCCTCCGGCTGCGGAATTGGTAAGGAGTTGTTACCAATGCGGGGTGGGGCGCGCAAGGGATTTAAAGGGGTCGTTCACGGGTTGCGGGTAAGAGGGGTGGGGGTGTGTCGGAGGACGTGCATGAAAGGCGTGGTGTTCACGGAGTTGCTGACCATGGCGGAGGGTGTCGTGGGGGAGGCGGTGCTGGACGAGGTGCTGGACGGGTTGGAGTTGGCGTCCGGGGGCGCGTACAGCCGGGTGGGGAATTATCCGTGCTCGGAGTTGATGGCGATCGTGGGGGCCTTGTCGGAGCGGACGGGGACGAGCGTGGCGGCGTTGCAGAAGGCGTTCGGTGGCTGGATGCTGGGGCGGTTCGAGGTGTTGTATCCGCAGTTCTTCGAGGGCAAGCGGGACGTGTTGGAGATGCTGGATGCGATCGAGGGGGAGGTGCATGTGGAGGTGCGCAAGCTGTACCCCGACGCGGAACTGCCGCGGTTCGAGACGGAGTGGCTTGGGGCCGGGCGGTTGCGGATGCGGTACGTGTCGGAGCGGCCGCTGGTGGATTTCTGCGAGGGGCTGATCCACGCCTGTGCGCGGCATTTCGGGCAGCCGGTGACAGTGGGCGTGCAGCGGGTGTCGGCCCGTGAGGCGGTGTTTGACGTGGCCCTGGACGGTTGACCATGGAGGAGGGCGCGCCAGCGGTTCCCGAAGACAGCGTCTCGCGTAGGCGGTATGCGCGGGCGGTGCGGGCGCGCGAAGAGGCAGAGGCCCTGCTGGAGGAAAAGAGCCGCGCCTTGTGGGCGGCCAACGAGGCACTCCGGCGGCAGGCGGATCGACTGGAAAGCGAGGTCGCCCGCCGCACAGAGGAACTGGAGCGCGCGAAGCTTCAGGCAGAGGAAGCCAATCGGGCCAAGAGTGCTTTCCTTGCCGTCATCAGCCACGAGATCCGCACACCGATGAATGCGATCCTGGGCATGGCCACAGGGTTGCGGGAAAGCGGCCTGTCAACGGAACAATGCGAGATGGCGGGCGTGATCCTGTCTTCGGGGCATGTCCTGCTGGATCTGCTCAACGACATGCTGGACCTGTCCAAGATCGAAGCAGGAAAGATGGACGTGGAGTTGCGGGCCTTTGATCTGCCCGCGATGCTGGCGGATGTACGGGCGCTTTTCGTTGATGTTGCCGTCCAGCGGGGACTGGCGTTCGACCTTTGGATTGACCCAGAGGGCCCGGCGATGATCGTAAGCGATCCCACCCGATTGCGGCAGGTGATCTGCAACCTTCTGGCCAATGCCTTCAAGTTCACAGAGGCGGGGCGCGTCAGTGCCAGCGTGCGACCGCGCGGCGACATGCTGGACATCGAGGTGCGCGATACCGGTCCAGGGGTGCCGCCCGACCACCAGCCGCGCCTGTTCCAGAGCTTCACCCAAGGCGACAGCTCGATCACGCGGCGCTATGGGGGGACGGGCCTGGGGCTGGTGATCTCGAGGCGTTTCTGCCGGTTGCTGGGCGGCGATCTGGTGTATGAGGATGCACCCGGCGGCGGGTCAGTGTTCCGAGCGAGCGTGGCATTGCGCACTGCCTCGACCGACGCTCGACAGCGGGAACGTACCAGCGGATTCGAGGCCGAGGCGATCCTGAGGGCGCGACCGTGGAACATACTGGTCGCCGAGGACAGCGTGACCAACCAGCAAGTCCTGCGTCTGTTGCTGAAGCCTTACGGGCTGGGGCTGGAGATGGTCGAGACCGGAGAACTGGCCGTGCAGCGCCATGCAAGTGGGGAGATCGACATGATATTGATGGACGTGAACATGCCGGTCATGGACGGTCTGACTGCCGCGCGCATCATCCGCGAGGCAGAGCGCGACAGGACGCTGGCGCCGGTGCCTATCGTCGCCCTGACTGCCAATGCCATGACGCATCAGGTGACCGGTTACCTTGCGCAGGGGATCGACGCCCATGTGAGCAAACCGGTGCGGCGCGAGGAACTTGCGGCCACCATGGCGCGGCTTCTGGTGCGCAGGCTGGATGGGGACCAGACCTGAGCCGGACGCGCAGCGCTGCGCTATCGGGCATGGCAAAGGCCGGTCGTGGCGGACCGGCCTTTGTGCAGAACCCTAACTGATTTCAAGCGCTGTGGGCGCCGTCCGCCAGCGATTTGACGAAGCCAAGGATCTCGGGGACGGGCTTGCCCGCCGCGATCTGCGAGACAATGGCAGAGCCCACCACCGTGCCATCGGCCACGGCGGCGATGTCGCGGGCGGTTTCCGGCGTGCGCACGCCAAAGCCCACGATGATCGGCAGGTCGGTGGCGGCCTTCAGGCGCGCGACCTCGGGGCCCACGTCGGCGGCCTGCGCGGCGGCAGCGCCGGTGATGCCGGTGATCGAAACGTAATACACAAAGCCGGAGGTGTTCTGCATGACCGTCGGCAGGCGCTTGTCGTCAGTGGTCGGCGTGGCAAGGCGGATGAAGTTCAGGCCCGCCTTCTGCGCCGGGATGCACAGCTCCTCGTCTTCTTCGGGGGGCAGGTCGACGATGATCAGCCCATCGATGCCCGCAGTCTTCGCATCCGCGAGGAAGGTATCGACGCCGCGATTGTAGATCGGGTTGTAGTAGCCCATCAGCACGATCGGCGTCTCGTTGTCCGTCTCGCGGAAGGCCGCGATCATGTCGAGCGTCTTTTGCAGGGTCATCCCGGCTTCGAGCGCGCGCTGGCCGGCCAGCTGGATGGTCTCGCCATCGGCCATGGGATCGGTAAAGGGCAGGCCCAGCTCGATCACGTCGACGCCGGCGGCGGGCAGACCCTTCATCACCTCGAGCGATGTCGCCACGTCCGGATCGCCCGCCATGATGTAGGCGACAAAGGCTTTCTTTCCTTCGGCGCGAAGTTGGGCGAACTTGGATTCGATACGGGTCATGGTTCTCTCCGTCAGACGTTCTAGGTCTGTTGCCGGAACGGGCCGGGAAAATCAATGGCTCCGACATTGCTTGGCATGGAAAGTAAAGGGAGGACTCACATGCGTATTCTGTTCACCGGAGGCGCGGGCAAGGCCGGGCGGCACGTGGTGCCCTACCTGGTGGCGCAGGGGCATCAGGTGCTGAACCTCGATCTGGTGCCGCTCGAAGCGGAGGGGGTCGACAACCTGATCGTCGATCTGACCGACGCGGGGCAGGTTTTCAGCGCCATGCAGAGCTATGCGAATTTCGAAGAGCTGGAGCCGGGGACGGGACTGCCGCAATTCGACGCCGTGGTGCATTTCGCCGCCGTGCCGCGCATCCTGATAAAACCGGACACCGAAACCTTTCGGATCAACACCGTCAGCACGTACAACATCATGGAAGCGGCGCTGAAGGCAGGCATCCGCAAGGTGATCTTTGCCTCGTCGGAAACCACCTATGGCGTCTGTTTCGCGGACGGGCATCGCCAGCCCGAATACGTCCCGGTGGACGAGGACCATCCCGCGGTTCCCGAGGACGCCTACGCCATGTCCAAGGTCTGCAACGAGGCGACGGGGCGGTCGTTCCATGCGCGCTGGGGGGCGGACATCTACGGTCTGCGGATCAACAACGTGATCGAACCGCATGAGTACGCCACCAACTTCCCGGCCTATGTTGCCGATCCGGCGCTGCGACGGCGCAACATCTTTGCCTATATCGACGTGCGTGATCTTGGGCAGATGGTGGACTGTTGCCTGAAAACCGACGGGCTGGGCTACGAGGTGTTCAACGTCTCAAATGACGACCTGTCGGTTGCGCTGTCCAACGCCGAGGTGCGCGAGCGGTTCTATCAGGACGTTCCGGTGAAGCGCGACATGCAGGGCAACGAAACCTTCTATTGCAATCAGAAGGCCAAGAGGTTGCTGGGCTACGCGCCCAAACATTCCTGGCGCGACGTCCTGATCGACGTGTGACGAGAGCGGCGCGCCCCGATTGCGGGGCGCGTTCCGGCGGCGAAGGGGCGTTAACCTTTGCCGCGCGTGCGCAAATCGTATGCATGGTTTGTGCATAGTTTGTGCATGGAATGTGTATGGTACAATTTTCAACCTGAAATTGTTTTTGACGAAGGGTTCGCGAGGGGCAGCCTCGGCAATCTTCCGGTCATCCCGGTTAATGTGACAGTTCGTTGACACACCTCAAGGCGCGCTCCGCAGAACCGTGATCTACTCCCTGTCGATACCGCACAGGAGGCCCCATGAAAGATCAGTCCATCCCCGCCGAAGTCGTCGTTGATGCGCCTGCACTCGCACCGAACGAGGTTGCCGAGGTGTCCATCGACCAGCTCGAAGCCGCGCCGGAGTCTACAGCCGAGCCCGCCGCCGCGACCGCGCCTGTGCAGCCTCCCCGCGCGCGCCATCCAAGCCCCACGCCGGACCAGATCCGCCATGCCTTCGAGACTGGCGAATACCCCTATACCAAGAAGCTGACGCGCGCCTCTTACGAGCGGGAAAAGGCGAAGTTGCAGGCTGAGCTGCTGAAGGTGCAGCTGTGGGGGCTGGAGACCGGGCAGAAGTTCGTTCTGCTGTTCGAGGGGCGCGATGCCGCCGGGAAGGGCGGCACGATCAAACGCTTCACCGAGCACCTGAATCCCCGCCATGCGCGTGTCGTCGCCCTGAACAAACCCACGGACGAAGAGCGCGGCCAGTGGTATTTTCAACGGTATATCCAGCACTTGCCGACATCGGGTGAGATCGTCCTTTATGACCGTTCGTGGTACAACCGTGCGGGCGTCGAGCGGGTGATGGGCTTTTGCGAGCCGAACGATTATCTCGAATTCATGCGCCAGACGCCGGATCTCGAACGGATGTTGGTGCGGTCGGGCATCCGGCTGTACAAGTACTGGTTCTCGGTCACGCAGGACGAGCAGCGTGCGCGCTTCGGCAGCCGTGAAACCGATCCGCTGAAGCAGTGGAAGCTGTCGCCCATCGACAAGGCCAGCCTGAACAAGTGGGACGACTACACCGAGGCGAAAGAGGCGATGTTCTTCTACACGGACACCGCCGACGCGCCTTGGACCATCGTCAAGTCGAATGACAAGAAGCGCGCCCGTTTGAACTGTATGCGGCACTTCCTGTCGACCATCGACTACCCGGACAAGGATCACCGGCTGGTGGCCAAGCTCGACCCGCTGATCGTCGGCGGCGCCAGCCACGTGATCCATCGCTCCGAGCATATCCTCGGCACGGCGTTGCATCCTGACAAGCGGCTGACGCACCCGGCAGAGGCGTCCGGCGTGACGGCGGACTGAGCCTCAGACCACCCGTGCCAGCCAGTCCATCACAGGCTGCGCGCGGGTGAAGACGTCGCGCAGCGTGGCGTCTGGGTCGGTGCTCAGGGCGTCGTCCAGATCGTCGGCCCAGACGACCAACCCCTTCCGGCGCAACAGGTTTTCGCGCGGGTGATCTGGCGGCCACGGTGCCGGGACGCGCTTCAGGGCGGGCGGATCGATGCGCCAGCCGTCCAGAAGTGTCGCGAGGATATTGCCCTCAGGGCCGTCCACCTCGGCCCGGAAAACGTCGGTCTGGCGCGCGGTGAAGGTCATGATCCCCGCTCCGGCCGTGGCATATGTGGGCGAGATCCCCAGCATCCAGGCGCGGCCATCGGGCAGCGACCACAGCATGTGGAGATGGGTGTGGTACGGGGTCTTGTCCTCCGAGAACCTCACGTCGCGGTGCGGTCGGAACAGTTTGCGACCCGGCATGACGCCGGTGCTGTCGGCCAGCCACCGCGCGACATCGGTCATCAAGCGCTCGGCGGGCCGCTTCAACTGCATGTCGTAGCGTGTCTTTTCGGCGGCGAACCAGTCACGCGTGTTGTGTGCGGCCAGCTCCGACAGGAAGGCCCGCGTGTCCGCGAAGAACGAAGTGGTGTCGATCGGTTGGGCCATAAAGCGTTAATGTCTGTGTGAAATCTTCATGCGGCGAGCGTAACACGGTGCTGATCCATTTGCACGTCAGGGTTGTTGTGGTCGGCGGAAAGACGCGGGGTTGTGGCGGGTTAACGGAATGCCTAATCCTGCAGCATGACTTTCCCCGTGATGACATATCCCGACCACCTGCGCGCGGTTCTGCGTCTTGGCTTGCCGCTTGTCGGTGGCCATCTTGCGCAATTCGCCATCGGCCTGACCGACACCATCATCGTGGGTTGGTACGGTGTGCCGGAACTGGCGGCGCTGGTGCTGGCGACGTCGTTCTTCTTCACTCTGTTCCTCTTTGGATCGGGGTTTGCCTGGGCGATCCTGCCTATGGTCGCGACCTTCGCCGCCCGCGAGGACGAGGTCGCGATCCGTCGGGCAACTCGGATGGCTCTCTGGTGGTCCGCGATTTTTGCAGCCGCTGTGCTGCCATTGTTCTGGTTCGCAGAGCCGGTCCTGCTGGCCATGGGGCAAGAAGCCTCAACCGCAGAAATGGCTCAGGAATATTTGCGCATCGTCGGCTGGGGGATGTTCCCGGCGCTCGGGGTGGTGGTGATGAAGAACTACCTTGCAGGGCTGGAACTGACACGAGTCGCCCTGTGGGTGACGGTGGTCGCGGCTGTGGTGAATGCGGGCCTTAACTACTTGCTGGTCTTCGGCGCGCTCGGGCTGCCGGAGATGGGGATTCGTGGTGCGGCCCTTGCCTCGCTGCTGGTGCAGCTGCTGTCGCTGGGGCTGATCACAGCCTACGCGATGCGCAAGCTTCCGCAGCACACGCTCTTTGCGCGGTTCTGGCGCATGGATCGGGAGATGTTCGGACGGGTCTTACAACTTGGCCTGCCGATTGGTCTGACGACCTTGGCCGAAGTGTCATTGTTTGCAGGGGCTTCGGTCTTCATGGGTTGGCTTGGGACGATTCCCTTGGCGGCGCATGGTGTCGTGCTGCAGATATCGTCGGCCACATTCATGTTGCAGATGGGCTTCTCCAACGCGGCCACGGTGCGGGTGGGCAATGCGCTCGGGCGTGGGGACGAGGCGCATATGTTCCGTGGTGCGCGGGTGGTTGTGGCGCTGGGCACGGCGGTGGCCTGCCTGTCGATCCTCGCCTTCCTGCTTGTGCCGGAGTTGCTGCTCGGCGCGTTCATCGCACCGGACGAACCGCAACGGGAGGCGATCATCGAGGTCGGGCGGGTGCTGTTGCTGTTGGCGGCCTTGTTTCAATTGATGGACGCCCTGCAGGTCATTCACCTTGGGCTGCTGCGCGGTCTGCATGACACCAACTGGCCCATGTGGATGGCGACCTTGGCCTACTGGGGCGTGGGGATGCCTGCCGCACTGGTGATCGGTTTCACCTTCGGGATGGGGGCCGCCGGGGTCTGGCTCGGGCTGGTTCTGGGGTTGACGGTTGCCGCCGGGCTGCTGATGGCGCGGTTCTGGGGACGGGGCGTCCGGATTTTCCAAGCGGTGGGTCACAGCGGCTGAGGCGGGGTAAACCTGACCCATAAGCACAGATTAATACGTTGATCGTACAGGGTACTTAATGATTAACTGTCGCCTAGGCCCTCCGGGGTCTGGTGCTTAAACACATATGGTCACACGGATATTTCAAGGAGTTCAATTATGGACGCCACAATGGGACAGGCCGCGCGCGGCAACTACAACGAAGACGTCAGCATTCAGGAAGCGGTCAACCGTTTCTTCAAAAATTACATCAACTTCGAGGGGCGCTCGAACCGTGGCGAATACTGGAAGGCGATCCTCGCCTACATCATCGCCTACATCGTGGGCATGGCCATCGACGCTGTTATCGGCTTTCCGATCCTCTCCACCATCGTGTCGCTGGGCTGTCTGGTGCCGGGCATCTCGGTCGCGGTTCGCCGGTTGCATGACATCAACAAATCCGGCTGGTGGTATCTTCTGGTCTTTGTCCCGCTGATCGGCTTCATCGTGTTGATCGTCTGGTTCGCCAAGAAACCGGATCCGGCTCCGAACCGCTTTGGCTAAGGCGGACATGTTAAGGGCGCCCTGCGGCGCCCTTTTTCGTCAGTCCACGTTAACCATCCACGGAACACCGAAACGGTCCCGGAACGTGCCGAAGCTCTTTGCCCAGAAGGTCGGAGCATAAGGCATCAGGACTTCGCCACCCTCGGAGAGAGCGTCGAAGATCGCGCGCCCTTTGTCGACGTCGTCGAGCGCGACCTGGAGGTCGAAACCATGGTGACCCTGAAAGACATGCCCCATGTTGTTGTCACCCATGGTGTCGGACGCCATGAGAGTCAGATTCTCCAGCGTCAACTGGGCATTGGCGACGCGATCACCGGCGCCTTCGGGCACCATCGAGTTGTCGGGCATCTCGCCGAACCGCAGGATTGTCAGGTCTCCGCCCAACACGGATTGGTAAAAAGTCATGGCTTCGGCGGCGGTGCCGTCGAATGTGAGATAAAGATTAAGTTTCATCGCGCGGCTCCCGGTTTGTTGATGTCAACGTATTTGTGGTCGAACGGCATCGTCAAGCCTTTGCTTGTGTTTGCGCGAGCCTGTGCCTAGAAGGCCCGCAACCTGAAATGAGGCCGGTGACCAAGGAGCGTGCGCGATGGGATTTCGGATGGGAATCGTGGGCCTGCCCAACGTGGGCAAGTCGACGCTGTTCAACGCTTTGACGAAGACCGCCGCGGCGCAGGCGGCGAACTTTCCGTTCTGCACGATCGAGCCGAACGTGGGCGACGTGGGCGTGCCGGACGCGCGGCTGGACAAGCTGGCGGAAATCGCCGGGTCCAAGCAGATCATCCCGACGCGCATGACCTTTGTCGACATCGCCGGGCTGGTGAAGGGCGCGTCGAAGGGCGAGGGCCTTGGCAACCAGTTCCTCGCGAACATCCGCGAGACGGACGCCATTGCCCATGTGCTGCGTTGCTTCGAAGATGATGACGTGACCCACGTCGATGGCCGTGTCGATCCGGTGGCGGACGCCGAGACCATCGAGACCGAGCTTATTATCGCCGATATGGAATCGCTGGAAAAGCGGCTTCAGAACATTGTGCGCAAGGTGCGCGGTGGCGACAAGGAAGCGGTGCAGCAGGAGCGCCTGATGAAGGCGGCGCTGGCGGCGCTGGAAGACGGCAAGCCCGCGCGCGTGGTCGAGGTGGCCGAGGACGACCTCAAGCAGTGGAAGATGCTGCAACTGCTGACCTCGAAACCGATCCTCTATGTCTGCAACGTGGACGAGGGCGAGGCCGCCGAGGGCAACGCGCTGTCCGCGCGCGTGTTCGAGATGGCGGCGGCGCAGGGCAATTCGGCGGTGGTGATCTCGGCCAAGATCGAGGAAGAGATTTCGCAGCTGGATGCAGAGGAAGCGGCTGAATTCCTTGGCGAACTGGGGCTTGAGGAGGCGGGTCTCGACCGTCTCATCAAGGCCGGTTACGCGCTGCTGGGCTTGCAGACCTATTTCACGGTCGGGCCGAAGGAAGCGCGCGCCTGGACGATCCGCAAGGGCACGGCGGCACCGCAGGCGGCGGGTGTGATCCACGGCGATTTCGAGCGTGGCTTCATCCGGGCCGAGACCATTGCCTATGACGATTACGTGCGTCTGGGCGGCGAGGGACCGGCCAAGGAAGCGGGCAAGATGCGCGCCGAGGGCAAGGGTTATATCGTGCAGGACGGCGATGTTCTGCACTTCCTGTTCAACACCTGAGGATTTCAGGGGATTTCAGACATGGGGCCGCGCGGGCATTGGCTGGCGCGGCTCTTTTGCGTTTGTGGTCAAGAGCGCGGCCTCGTGCGGTCTCAGCGTGGGCCGGGCGGCGGGCATGTGGCGCAGGGCTGGGCGGTGCATCAGCCGCGAGAGCGCCGCGCGGGCGGCGGGGTCAAAGCTGGCCTGTGCCTGCGGGCCAGGCTGGAAGCTTTCGGTGAGGATGCCGTTGGCGATGAGGATTTCATGCGTGGCGAGCATGAGGTGGACGTAGAGCACCGTGCCGCCACGGTCGTGGCGGGTGATGGTGGTCTGATTCACCAGGTCGCGGGCGCGCAGCAGCACCTCGCCGCCGGGGGCGGCAAAAAGCAGCTCGGCCCGCGCGTCACGCAGCATGACGCGGTGCAGGGGGGACAGCCGGGTGGGGCGCAGGGCGCCAAGGGTGCCGGGCGCGATTTCGACGGGGGAATCGCGGCCTCGCCAGCTGCGGGCGGATTGCCCGACCCAGAGCAGGGGACGCGGTCCGTGGTCGAGCGTCACCACCAGGTCGCCGGGGCGCAGGGTTTCCACCGCACGCTCGCCGCGCGGTGTCAGGATGCGCGTCCCGGCAGCAAAACAGGGCGTGGTGGTCAGCTGCACAATGCCGACATCGGTGTTCCCGGCGCCGTCCATGACCGTGTAGGTAAAGAAATGGTCGGCGGGGCTGGCGCCGGGGCTAATCAGGACAAAGCCCGTGGGGGTGAGTTCCAGCACTTCGCCGGTGTTCAGCGTGATCTGCTGCCCGGCGGTGACGGGCTGGTTGTTGATCTCGATGATGCTCAGCGTGCCCGCGGGCGAGGTGTCGTTGGCCAGCAGGTCGTATTCGGTCGGGTCCTGCCCCTGGTGCATGGAGATCGTGTCGTCGCCCGCGATCAGCTGGGTCTGCACCGAGTTCCCGGCAATGAGCAGGTTCGAATCGTAGAACTGGTCGCCGCCATCGGCGATGCCGATCTTGATCGTGTTGACGACGCCGGGATTGACAGGCGCCTTCAGCGTGAGTGTGACGGTGAAGCCATCCATTTCTGTGTTGTAGGTGTCGGCGGTGGCGGCGTTATCGACGTAGAGGTTCTTGTTTGTGGTGGGGTTGATCGTGTCGATCGATATCTCGCCCGAGCCGATGGTCAGCGTGGCCTGCACGCCGTTGACCCAGACCCCCACCGCATCGTTGAAGCCGCCGCCGACGTATTCGAGGTATTCGTCCGAGGAGAATACCAGCTGCATGGTCAGCGTGCTGCCCACAGGGATGAAGTCGGCGGTCAGCACGGCGGCGTCGTAGGTCTGCATGCCCGAAACGGCGGTCAGTTGCGCATCGCCCGCCGTGGCGTTGTTGGTGGACAGGTCTGCGCGGGTGTTGGTGTCACCTGTGCCCGACGAATTGGTCAGGTCCACCACCTTGCCGGTGGAGAGCACTACGCCGGTGTCCGAGGGCGTGATCCCCGGTGCGATGGCATCGCCGCCGGAATAGATGCCCGAGGCCCCGGTGGCCCCGGTATAGCTGGCCGAAACCAAGGTTATGCCATTGCCGAACATCTCCTGCGCCATCTGCGTGGCAGTGGCGGTCGTGTCGATCGGCAATTCGGTCGCTGTGGCCAATCCGGTCCCTCGTTCTGCGGGGAATTTGCCGAAAAAACGTAAAGAAACCGTCCTGTTCGTGGGGCGGATGCACAGGATTGATCCATATCAACGCTAGAAATTTTTTTGATATTCAGAATGTGCGATATATCTTTGCCGGGAGAGCCTCTATGACCGACATCGCCACGCCGCATCCGCACGCCGCAGCGCCAGACGCAGAGCCGCGCCTTGCGCACTTTCCGGTAACCTTCTTTGCCACAGTCATGGGATTGGCGGGTTTGACCCTTGCGTTGCATCTGGCCGAGACGCGCTTTGCAGTAGGGCACATTGCCAGCCGCGTAGCGCTTGTTGTCACAATTCTGGATTTTGTCGCAATTTCCGTGGTTTATCTGATGAGGTCCGTCGCGCATCCACAGGCGGTCAAGGCCGAATGGCATCACCCGGTCAGGCTGGCTTTCTTTCCTGCGGTGTCCATCTCGCTGCTGCTGATCGCAACAGCTGCCCAAGCCGAGTCACCGGTCCTCGCCGGGGTGATCTGGGCAGTGGGAACAGCCTTGCAGGGGATACTGACTTTGGCGGTGATCTCGGGCTGGATCGGGCGGAGACCGTTTCAGCCCATGCATATTTCGCCCGCATGGTTCATCCCGGCGGTGGGCAACGTCATTGTCCCGGTCGCAGGTATTCCGCTGGGTTTCGTCGAAGTATCTTGGATGTTCTTCGCAGTGGGCGTCATCTTCTGGTTGGTGCTTCTGACCTTGGTGGTCAACCGGTTGATCTTTCACGATCCATTGCCGGCGCGGCTGCTGCCGACCCTGGTGATCCTGATCGCACCGCCCGCCGTTGGCTTTCTGGCATGGATGCAGTTGAACGGTGGGCAACTGGACGCATTGGCGCGGATCCTGTACTATGTCGCGGTCTGGTTTGCTGCCTTCGTGGTGGTGCAAGCGCCGGGTTTTGCCCGGATACCATTCGCATTGTCCTTCTGGGCGCTTAGCTTTCCTGTCGCAGCCCTGACGCTGGCCACATTGCGTTATGCTGCTCTGACCGGATCGGCCCTGCACGAGGGGTTTGGGCTGGTATTGCTTGCGGTCCTGGTGTCGCTGGTGCTGGGACTGGTGGTGCGTACCCTGCAGGCCATCGTGCGGAACGAGATATGTCAGCCGGAATGAGCACTCCTGTTCCCAAGCTGGCGGACACTGCACAGATTGAGCCGCTAAACAGACTGCTCCGGGGGGCAGGCGTTGCAACAGCACGATCAGGGCGGCGATTGTTGTAGCTGGCATTCGTTCGCCCGGACGCGTCTTCGAAAACATTCTTCGCTGTTTCAACATCAGGCCGGGCGTCACGCCGGGGGCTCGCTTCCAATAGGAGGCTGCGAGGCTGCGCCCTTTGGCGAACGTATCGAGGTCCGGTGCGAACTCCGCGGTCGCGCCTGCAATTGCAGGGCCGATCCGCGGTATGGTACAGGGCCCACGCCGCTGTGCATTGGTCCTCGACGCCGCCTCGCGTGCGTCCGCCAGTTGGTCGATCCCCTTGGTGATCCTAGTCCGCCCATTGCAAATCCTCTACTCCATCCGATCCGAGCGGCAGTTGAAGGAACAGATGGACTACAACCTACTGTTCCTTTGGTTTGTAGGCTTGGGCATCGACGACGCCGTCTGGATCCCGACGGTGTTCACGAAGAAGCGTGACCGGCTGCTGACAAGGGACATGTGCCGCAAGATCATGGCCGCCATCCTGCCCATCGAAAGGTGGCGCCGCTGCTATTTGACGAGTATCTCCCGGTCGATGGCACGCTGGTGAAGGCCTGGGCGCCGATGAAGAGTTTCCAGCCGACGGAAAAGGCGATGTCCACGGGGACGGCGATCCGGGCGACCCACCAGATACCAATGCGCCGCCCACATCCGCCTCTGACCAGTCCACTGCCGAGCCCGACCCGATGACCCGCCCCACGCACCGCAGCCGCAACGCCGAAGTCGACGTCCGCGGCGAACGACGCTCGAATGCGACCCACCCGTCGATGACCGATCCCGAGGCCCAGCTGTTCAAGAGGTTGCCCGGTGCCATGCTGTATTTCATGGGTGAGATGCGACCGCAAAAGCGTTGCTTTGGCAGCATCGAACTGGCGAAGCCCTGCCTGATGGAGAACCGTTCCGGCCTGATCGTCCAGGCCGACCTGACGCGGGCGGACGGCCACGCCGAGCGGCGCGCTGCCATCTACATGCTGCATCGCCACTCTCCGGGATCGCCCCGGTGCCTGACCTTGGCAGCTGCTGCGGCTACGACAGCGCCGATTTCGTCGCCGAGCTGCGCGAGATGGTGGTCACGCAACACTTCGCCCAGAAGTCCCGACACTCCGCCATCGAGGGCAGGACCACCCGACATCCCGGCTATGCCAAATCCCGGCGATGCCGAAAGAAGATCGAGGAGCCATCCGGCTGGGCCAAGACCGTCGGTGGCATGGCGCAGACCATGTGTCGCGGCATCGAGCGCGTGCGCGCGCGGTTCACGCTGGCGATGGCCGCGTGCAACTTCGCCAGGCTGCCGAAACTGCTTGCTGCCTGACGGGGAAAGGCGCCATCAGAACTGCCTGACCATGATCCAACCCCACCAAGCATCTGCATAGAGGGAAACCGTTCCTCACGGCGGCCTTTTTTCAGCAGCCTGTTAAGGATGAGGAGGAGGTAAAGATGGTATCAACTGTCACGAAAATGCTTTCGCTCCATTTCGTGCTCAGGATCCGGTGTGCTGTCGGCGGCACGCTGGCACGCCGGGGAGGGCGCAGGTTTCCCGGATTTTTGGAATCGGGCATTGCACCTATTTTTCGCCAAAACCTCCCCATCTTCCTGATATGTTGCCGAAATTTCCAAGAAAAACCGACGAGTCGCGAGTGTCCGCAGAGGCCGTCACAAAGTTTTCAAAAGACCCTTGTTTCCTTTGGGCTAGACCGTTAGACGGATCAGCGGAGACGTGGCCGAGTGGTCGAAGGCGCTCCCCTGCTAAGGGAGTAGGCGGGAAACCGTCTCGAGGGTTCGAATCCCTTCGTCTCCGCCACTGCGCTGTTGCAGATTTCGGCCGTTGAAGCATTCGCATAACTAATCGATGTGGTTTGACGGGACGCATGAGCAAGCCGGGTCGCGCCCGCTATTGTGCGACGAACTTGTCAAACTACTACGCGTTGCTGCGCAAGCTGGGTCTTTGCCATCTGGGTCGACAAAGACAAGATCGGCGCGGCGCATGACGGTCGACCCGGATGTCCGACGGTGTTCTCCGATGCTTCGGTACAATTCTGCCTGTCCATTGCCCGGCAGGGTTTTGCGCAACAAGCTCCCGAAACGCGGCAAGGTCCTGTACAAGCTGCTGTTTCGCCAGACCGCAGGGAGGGTGGCGAGCCTGGTGAAACCGGCGGGGCTGGACTGGCCGGCGCCGGACTTTTCCCCCCTGTGCGGCTCTGTTGCACAAATCCTGTGAGGGATTCATGTCGTGAATCCAGCGTGGTAGCTGGACGACATGAGCAGACCCACACCCCCGACCTACAAGACCAGGAACTGGCCAGCCTATAATGAAGCGCTCAAGCGTCGAGGCTCGCTGACAATCTGGTTCGATCCCGAGATGATCTGGGATGCTGCGCCGACCGGCAAACGCGGCCGACA